>NZ_JBEOVG010000056.1:22996-59346 GCF_040295345.1 Actinosynnema sp. NPDC002837 | reverse complement strand
ATACAACAGCGGTATGCGGCCCATTCGGCCGCACCGCCGGGAACCACCTCAGGCGCGACTCTCATCGAACGAGACTTGTGAAACAGGCGCTAGGCCGGGCCCGGTCGGCTGGAACGCCGGGCCGGCCTTGCCCGGGTCGGCTGGACGCGGGCGAGGCCGGCCCCGGGTCGGCCGGGCCCAGGTCTGCTGGGCCCGGTCGGTCAGGCGCGGACGGCGTCCTCGATGGTGGTGGGGGTTCGGCCGATCAGCTTCTCCAGGTCGGGGCGGACGTCGGCGAGCACGCCGCGGCTGATGTTGACCTCGATGTCGGCCAGCAGTTCGGCGACGAAGTCCGGCAGGCCGTAGCCCTTCAGCGCGGCGACGCGATCGGGCGCGCTCACCTTCTCGTGGGTCGTCCCCGCCAGCGCGGCCAGCTCGTCGAAGCTCCACGCCCGCGGGCCGGTCAGCTCGTAGACCGCGTTCTCGTGGCCGGGCGTGCTGAGCACCACGGCGGCGGCCAGCGCCAGGTCGTTCCGCGACGCGCTGGCGATGCGGCCCTCACCCGTGGCGCTGACGATCGGGCCGGGCGCGTGGGGCAGGTAGTTCTCGTGGTACATCCCGTTGCGCAGGAAGGTGAACGGGATGCCGGTCGCGCGGATCGCCTCCTCGGTCGCCTTGTGCACCTTCGCCAAGCCGAGCGGCGAGGTGTCCGCGTCGGTGACGGACGTGTAGACGATGTGCCGCACACCGGCGTCGACGGCGGCCCGGACGGCCTTCAGGTGCCGCTGCACGCGGATCTCGTCCGGACCGTCCACCGACACCAGCAGCAGCGTCTCGACGCCCGCGAACGTGTCGGCGAGGGGCCCGTCGAAGTCGCCCGGCCGGACCTCGACGCCGAGGCCCTCGGCCTTCTCCGGGTCGCGCACGGAGACGGCGAGCCGGTCGGCCGGGAGGCGGGTGCGGGCGTGCTCGAGGATCAGGGAGCCGAGGTGGCCGGTCGCGCCGGTGATCAAGGTCGTCATGGGGACCACGCTAGGTCGAGGTGCTAACTATTCGTAAGTACCTACCTGAAGGTGTGGTACTTACGAGCGGGAAAGTACGCAGGTAGAGTGAGTGCCATGGAGCTGCGTGGTGACGTATACGACCACAACTGCCCTACCCGGGTGATCGCGAACCACGCCACCGGGCGGTGGGGCAGCCTGGTGCTGGGCAAGCTCCTGGACGACGGCGGCGGCACGAAGAGGTTCAGCGAGTTGCGCCGGGCGGTGACCGGGATCAGCGAGAAGATGCTCGCGCAGACGTTGCAGGCGCTGGAGCGCGACGGGTTGGTGCACCGCGAGGTCCACCCCGTGATCCCGCCGAGGGTGGACTACTCCCTCACGCCGCTGGGCGCCCACGCCGCGAAGCAGATCAGCGAGCTGTTCGGCTGGATCGAGGAGAACCTGCCGAACTTCCTGGCGGCGCAGGAGGAGTACGACGCGCGGCGGTCCGAGAACGTGTGACAGGTCACGTCCACACCTCCGACCTGCCGGCCAGACCCCTGGCACAGCCCTCCGTCATCGGAGATCAATAGCGCAAAAAGGTCCGATGTCTGAGGCCGAGCGAAAAACAACAACCGGTGAATTCGCGGTGTGGTTTGCCAGAATGGGAACCATGACGCAGCCCTTCACGGACGATAGTCACCCGGCCGAGCCCTATCCGGGAGCTCGGCCGGGACACTGCTTCGTGCACCTCGACGGCGCCGGCTGGCCGGTCACGCCCGATCCCGGCGCCGATTCCGGGTGGCGGGTCGCCCCGGACGGGCAGGACCTGGACGACTGGCTCGCGGTGCACGGCGAGCCGCCGCTCGCGGGCCGGATGCCGGTGTTGGCCTACGGCTCCAACGCCAACCCGGCCAAGGTGACGTGGCTGCGCGAGGAACTGGGGTTGACCGGCCCGGCGGTCGTGCTCAGGGCCCGGTGCGACGGGCTCGCCGCCGTGTGGGCCGCGGGGTTGCGCAAGACCGACGCCCAGCGACCGGCGACGCTCGCCGCCGCGCCGGGCGTCGAGGAGGAGCACGCGGTGTGGTTCGCCACCGCGGAGCAGTTGCGCGTGCTGGACCGCTGCGAGGGGCGAGGGCTGCGGTACCGGTTGGTGCGCGTGCACACCGGTCGCGTGACGCTGTTCAACGGTGGCGTGGTGGACTCGGTGCTCGCCTACACCGGCGCGGGGACGAGGCGGATGCCGCTGCTGGTCAACGGCCGGGCGGTGCGCTGCGCCGACGTGGACCAGCAGGCGGCGCGCAGGCTCGGCGGTCGGCCGGCGGACGGGGACGGGCTGGACGTGACGCCGGTGCACGGCGATCCGTCGCCGAACGACTGGCCGGACCGGTTGTTCGTGTACGGCACGCTCCAGCCGGGGATGAGCGCGTGGCGCCTCGTGGAGCCGTTCGTGGACGGCGACCCGGTGGCCGCGACGCTGCCGGGGACGCTGCACGACACCGGTCGCGGTTATCCGGCGCTGCGGCCCGGCGACGGGCCCGGCGTGCCGGGGCACGTGCTGCGGCTCGAACGGCCGGAGGACGCGCTGCCGGTGCTGGACGAGTACGAGGGCGACGAGTACCGGCGGGTGCGGGTGACGTTGCCCGACGGGCGGGTCTGCTGGACGTACGTGTGGACCGCCGGCGTGGGCGACCTGCCGGTGCTGCCCGGCGGGTGGGCGGCCCGGGCCGGAGAGGCCGATCCGGCCTGATCCGGCCCGTCGCGGGTGGGTAGGCGTCAATGATGCGCCCGATCCAGTGAATTCCTGGCCGATCCACCCAACCGTCCGGCGGTGGGGTACGTCCTGTTGTTAAGGACCCGTTCCCTAGCCAGGAGGTGGACATGAGGCGACTCGTGGCGCTCGGCGCCCTCGCGGTCGCGCTTGCGGCGTGCGGGACTCCCCGGCAAGCGGCCGAGCAGTCGACCATCGTGGTGGAATCGCAGACGTCCTCGGAGGCGCCGCCGGTTCCCCCCTCTTCGGCGCCGGTGACGTCCGAGGCGTCCGCGCCCGCGTCCGGCCGCTGCACCGCGGACGTGCTGGCGGGCGCCGTGGAGTCGACCGAGGCGGGCGCGGGGAACCGGTACGCGAAGCTCGTGGTGACCAACAACGGCTCGTCGCCGTGCACGATCAAGGGGTACAGCGGGTTGCAGTTGTTGGACGCGGCGGGCAACCCCCTGCCCACCGACCTCCAGCGGACGCCGGATCCCGCTCCCTCGCCCGTGCTGCTCGCGCCCGGCGAGGCGGCGGCGGCGAACCTGCACTGGACGGTAGTGCCCAGCGGCGCCGAGCCGGTCGACCGGCCGTGCCAGGCGGAGGCGCCGCGGGCGGCGGCGATCCCGCCCGACGAGACCGAGCCGATGAGCCTGCAGTGGGGCCTGGGTCCGGTGTGCGCCGGGGGGAAGATCGAGATCAGCGCGTTCTACGCTGCCTAGGTGATCGAGTCCAACGTCCCCGGCCACGCCGGCGAGCTCGCGGTCCGCACCTGGCCCAACCTGGACGCCACCTGGCTCGCCGTCCTCGTGCACGGCTACGGCGAGCACAGCGGCAGATACGCGCACGTCGCCGAGGCGCTGGTGGACGCGGGCGCGTTGGTGGTGGCGTCGGACCTCGTCGGGCACGGCCGGTCCGAGGGCGAGCGGGCGGTGATCGACGACTACGACGGCGTGGTGGCCGACCTGGGCGCCACGGTGAGCTCGGCGGCGTCCGACCTGCCCACCGTGCTGGTCGGGCACGCCGAGGGCGGCCTGGTCGCGGCCCGGTACGCCCAGTCGAACCCGTTGGCGGCGCTGGTGCTGTCGGCGCCCGTGCTCGGCACGTGGGAAGGGCTGGACCGGCTCGGGTCCGACGACACCGGCGCGCCGCTGGACCCGGAGCTGCTGTCGCGCGACCCGGAGGTCGGCAAGCGGTACGCGTCCGATCCGCTGGTGTGGCACGGGCCGTACCGGCGGGAGTCCTTGGAGGCGTTGGAGCGCGCGCTGGACGAGGTGAACTACGGGCCCTCGCTGGAGCAGCTGCCGACGCTGTGGCTGCACGGCGACGCCGACGAGTGGGTGCCGGCGGCGGACACGCGCACCGGCACCGACCGGTTGCGCGGCCTGCTGTTCGAGGAGCGCGTCTACCCCGGCGCGCGGCACGAGGTGTTCAACGAGGTCAACTCCGACGAGGTCTTGGCGGACGTGGTGGCGTTCGTGCGCCGGGTGCTCCGGCTGGGCTGACCACGCCGGCCGCGCCCGCCGCGGCGCTCGACAGCACTGGTCGTTCGGCCGCACCAGGACCTCGTTGCCCGCCACGTGCTCAGGCCGGGTCACGGGGTACCGCACCGCGTTCGCGACGTCCGCCTGGAGCCGGTCGGACCGAGCGGCGTCCCACCAACGCCTCGAGCGGCGCCACGCGCCGGGCGGCGATCACCGCGGCGCGGCCCCTTTGCGGGCCGACGCCGCGGCGGTCGCCTCTCCGATGCCCGACGAGGCTCCGGTCACCAGCGCGACCTTGCCCAGCAGGTGATCGTCATGAGCGCGCTCGACAAGCCGGAACGCGCTCCGGGTCAACCGACCCGAAGCAGGCGGGCGGCCGACGGGCACCGCCCTACCTCACCGCGGATCAGTCGTCGTGGTGGTGGTGGTCATCGTCGGCATGGGCCGATGTCGACCCCGTCCACGCGCCATAGGGGCTGGACCAGGCATATCCGTCGTGGTAGCCGGCGTTGCCGTGCCAAGTCCACGCCAGCACGTGGAACGAACCCGCACCGTACGGGCCGGCGACCTCGTAGGCCTCGTAGAAGTACGAACCGCCCTCGCCGTCGGCGCCGGACGCCAACTCGTGGAGGGTGGCGCCGTCCGCGGTGGCGGATGCGTTGTCCTGGTCGAACTCGACGTCGGCGGACGCGATGCCCGAGGCACCGATGATGATCGGCAGGGCGAGGGCGCCTGCGGCGACCAGTCGGATGATGCTGCGCATGGTGGAACCTCCTTGGCGTAGATGGCCATGCGCTCACATCGTTACCTCGCACGGGAGGTCACCGGACATCGCCGACCGCATCGTGTGAACGGGGGTTAGACCGGCCAAAACGGCCTGATCAGCGGACATCACGAGGGGTGGGCGCAAGTCCCTGCTTATGGGTGACATCAGTGGCACCCTCACGCGCCACACGCGTGTCATGGACAATTTGCGGCGAGATGGTTGGTGAAGACCTGGAGCTGCTGATCACCGCGGTGGTGGCGGCCGACGACGAGCAGCAGGCGCGCGCCGCCTGCTCCGCACTGCTGCGCCAGGTCGGCGGGCGGGTCGTGCGGGCCTTCGACTGCTCCGACGAGGAACCGGGCTGCTGGTCGGTGACGATCAGCCGGGTCAGCGGCGAGCGGGCGACGCAGAACGTGGCCGGCGCGCTGGCCCGCGCGGTGCGCACGTTCGTCCGGCAGCTCGGCGACGAGTTCCCCACGCCGCGGGTGGCCTGCGAGCCGCCGACGGCGTGGACGGTGCTGGACGACCCGGCGCTGCTCGACGGCCTGGTGCCGGGCGCGGAGCGGTTGCTGGTGGAGGCGTGGGCCGGTGGCGATCCCCAGCAGCACCAGCCCGTGGCCGACCGGGGGCGACCGGACGAACCGCCCGCGCCTGAACGGGTGAGCGCGGCGCCGCCGCGGGCGGGTTCGCGGCTGTCGTTGCGGGTCGACGTGGCCACCGACCGGTCCGCGGGAGCCGAATGGCAAGCGCGGGCGGTAGCGAGTCGGGTCGCGCGCAGTGGCAAGATCACCCGAGTGGCTCCCCACGGGCACCTACTGAGCGTGCACATCGACCTCGGCTCAAGCGTTAATTCGCCCACGGTCGCGCTACACGACGCGGTGGCGTCGCTGGGCCGTTCGGGGTGGTCCGAGGTCGAGTGGTCCGACGGGTCCGGGTCGATCCGCTGGTCGGCCGCGCCGGCGCCGCGGGCGGGGATCACCGCGTTGGAACTGACAGCGACACCGGACTCGGCATTCGTGTGGACGGTGCCCGACTGAGATCCACTTCGCTGACCCGATCGAGTGGATTTCGAAGGCCACCCGGTCAGCCGATCTTGCTTGTGAATCGTGAAACTTTAGGTACTACTTTCAACTATAGGAACTCGAGCAGTTTCGCCAGGAGGGGTCGGGATCCGACATGGCCAGCATCGAAGAGGTCCGCAACGCGATTGCACAGGCCGTCGAGAAGGCGGGCCAGAGCGTGAACGCCCTGCAACAGGCCGCCGACCTGGCCGAGGACGCGCAGGCGCTGCTCAGCACGGCCACCCAGGGCAGCGTCCAGGCCGACGTGGAGCAGGCGAACGCGCGCTTCGCCGAGGTGGTCAGCGGCGTCACCGACCTGCAGAAGCACCTCGGCGCCGGGATCACCCAGGCCGAGAGCATCAATTCCAGGTTGTGACGTGACCTCGGTAGGCGAGATCAAGCTCGCTCTCGAGCAGAGCTGCGAGTTCCTCAGGGACGCCTACCGCAGCGTTCGGGAGGCCCAGAACGCGTTGGACGAGGCCGTCGACATCCTGCTCGAGGCGAGCGCCGACCACCACGAGTCCCTGGTGCCCGCCGGGTTCGTGGCGGCGGGCGAGAAGTTCGCCGACGAGCTGGAGCTGATCGTCGGCAGCCTGGAACTGGTCCAACGCCTAGCCGTGGAGCTGTGACGTGAGCAGGCGTGACGAGCGCCGCAGGAGGATCGAGGGCTCCTTCGAGGAGTTCCGCCGGGCGGTCGCCGCGGCGCTGGGCAACGCCTCGCGCGAACACCGCCTCCTCGCCGACGAACGCGCCCGCGACATGTTCGAGGTGATCCTGCGCGGCGACGGCGTCGACCGGGCGCTGGCCGACCCGCTGCTGGCCGACGCGCTGGCCAACCCGCTGTTCGAGCAGCAGCTGGCGAGGGCGTTGATCGACCGGGTCGAGGCGTTCCGCGAGTGGTCCGAACGCGGGCCCGACCAGCTGACCGCGCTGGTCGACGCGGCGGCGGCGGGCCCGGCGTCGTGGCCGCCCGAGACGTGGCTCGGCACACCGGGCACCGCCGACGGCGGCGACGGCGTGCCGGAGCTGTGGCGCATCGGCACCGGCGTGGTGCGCGGCGCGCCCGAGCCGCAGCGGTTCCCGGTGGCGGTGCCGCTGCTGGACCACTCGCACCTGCACGTCTCCTCCACCCACGAGAGCCGGGCCGCGGCCGAGGCGCTGGTGGAGTCGCTGCTGCTGCGGGTGCTCAGCCACTTCCAGCCGGGCCTGGTGCACGTGCACGTGTGGGACGTCGGCCAGCTCACCGGCGCGCTGCCCGGCCTGTACCCGCTGACCAGGGCGGGCCTGCTGACCGTGCACGACCCCGCGCGGCTGCACGAGCTGCTCGACGAGCTGTCCGACCACATCCGCCGCGTGCACACCGGCGTGCTGACCGAGGGCCACCAGTCGGTGCGGGCGGTGGGCGGGCGGCGCACCGAGCCGTGGCGGCTGGCGGTGCTGTTCGGCAACCGGCAGCCGTTGCGGGAAGAGCACCAGCAGCAGCTGCAACGGGTGGCGCGCAACGGTCTGGCGGCCGGCATCCAGCTGTTCATCGTCGACATCCCGGTCACGGTCAACTCGCCGATCGAGACCGTCACGATCGCCGCCGACCAGTCCGCGACGTGCACGATGACCGGCAAGCACGTGACCGTCGCGCTCGACCCGCCGCTGCCCCGCGCGCAGGTGCCCCGCGCGTGCGCGGCGATCGCGGACAAGCGGGAGGAGCGCCGCAACCGGCTCAGCACGTTCGCCGACCTGCTGCCGGAGCACTTCTGGCGGGAGGACTCGTCGGCGGGCGTGCTCGCGCCGGTCGGGTTCCTGGAGGGCGAGCCGGTCCACGTCGGGCTGGGCGACACGTCGCCGCACGCGTTGATCGGCGGTCCCAGCGGCTCGGGCAAGACGAACTTCCTCTACGCCATGCTCGGCAGCCTCGCCGCCCGGTACGCGCCGGACGAGCTGGAGCTGTACCTGCTGGACTTCAAGGAGGGCGTGTCGTTCGCGCAGTTCGCGCCGGGCCGCAAGGACCCGACCTGGCTGCCGCACGCGCGGCTGGTCGGGGTGAACGTCAACACCGACCGCGAGTTCGGCGTGGCGCTGCTGGCGTTCCTGGCCGACGAGATGCGCAGGCGCGCGGACGCGGCCAAGCAGCACGAGGTCACCAAGCTGGAGCAGCTGCGCGAGGAGGACCCGCTCGGCCACTGGCCGCGGATCGTGGCGGTGATCGACGAGTTCCAGTACCTGTTCGGCGAACGCGACCAGGTCACCGCGCAGGCGACCCAGCTGCTGGAGGACGTGGCCCGGCGCGGCCGGTCGCAGGGCATCCACCTGGTGCTCTCCAGCCAGGACGTGTCCGGCATCGAGGGCTTCTGGGGCAAGTCGGCGATCTTCGAGCAGTTCACCGTGCGCGTCGCGCTGCCCAAGGCGCGGCGGGTGCTGGCCGAGCCGCAGAACGACGCCGCGGTGGAGCTGCCGCGCTGGCACGCCGTGGTCAACCACGAGTCGGGCGTGCGGCCGGGCAACGAGGTCGCGCGCATCCCCGACGCCACGGCCAAGGGCACGTTCGACGCCTTGCAGGCCGAACTGCACCGGCGGCGCCCGGCGGACCTGGCCGAGCCGATCCTGTTCGACGGCAGCAAGGTGCCGGCGTTGCGGGCGCTGCCGGACTTCCGGGCGCTGCGGCCGGTCGACGGCGGCAGCCCCACCGTGCTGCTGGGCCAGGTGATCGACGTGGCGGGCAGCGCGGCGAAGGTGCGGTTCGCCCGCACGCCGGGCCGCAACATCGCGGTGCTCGGCTCGCTGGCCGACGACGCGGCGGGCGTGCTGGGCGGCGCGGCGCTGTCGCTGGCCCGCCAGCACCAGCCCGGTGACGCCCGGTTCACCCTGGCGTGCCTGGCCGAGGACGCCTGGCCGCACGCGGAACGCCTGCACAAGCAGTTGAGCGACGCGGGCCACGCGGTGGAACTGGTCGGCCTGGACAGCATCCGCAAGCACGTGGACGACACGGCGGCCCGGATCACCGCGAGCATGACGGGCGAGACGGGCGCGCCGCTGTCGCCGCACTATCTGGTGGTTTACGCGGTGGACGCGGCGCACACCCTCTTGGAGGCGAAGGACCCGACGACCCGGGCCTCGGGGGTGGACGGCCTGCGGACCGTGCTCAAGCACGGGCCGGAGAACCGCACCCACGTGCTCGGCTGGTGGCGTGGCGCGCAGCGGCTGAAGAACAGCCTGTCGCCGGGCGTCTACGACGACATCGGCGCGTGGATCGCGTTCGACATCCAGGGCAAGGAACTGCTGTCGTTCGGACCGGAGCAGGTCATGGCGTGGTCACCGCGACCGCGGCGCGGCCTGTTCTTCGACCGGTTCGAGCACTCGCGGCCGCAGGTCGTCATCCCGTTCGACACCGGGGAGGAACCATGATCAGCCACGCATCGGTCGTGCCCGCGCAGCGCACCAGCGGGCACGCCGTGCCGGAGGTCGAGGCGGTCTCGGCGATCGAGCGGTACCGGGAGGTCGTCGCGCTGGCCGGCGAGTCGGCCGAGCGGCTGCGCGCCGCCGACCGGGCGCGGGTGCGGCAGCTGCTGGAGCGGCTGGCCGAGTCGCAGGACCGGATGGCCGAGGCCATCGACCAGGAGAAGCTGGTCAAGCAGGTCGTCGCGGAGCACTGGGAGGCCGTGGTCGGGCTGCTGTGGGACGAGCGGTGGTTCACCATGACCACGGTGCCCGCGCCGGACGAGTCGGTCCCGCCGCGAGACCAGCGCGAGTACAACACCGCGCTGGACCTGGCGTTCCGGGCGGTGGAGGAGTCGCTGCAGAAGCGCGCCCTGTTCCGCTAGGGGCCCGCTAGAAGCCCCAGGAGACGGCGACCGTGTCGAAGTCGAGCTCGGCCTCGGCACGGCGGTAGGTGGCCAGGGCGGCGGTGTTGTCCTTCTCGGTGCCGGTCCACACCCCGGTGCAGCCGCGTTCCCCCGCCAGCGCGATCAGCCGCTCGACCAGCGCGGACGCGATCCCGCGCCGCCGGTGCGCCTCGTCCACGCCCAGCTCGTACAGGAACATCTCCACGCCCTTGTCGGGGTGGATGGTCTCCACGCCGGACACGAACCCGGCCGGCTCGCCGTCGACGTAGGCGATCAGCAGGTGGTGCCGGTCGTCCGCCAGGAACGCACGGGTGGCGTCCTCGCGCGGCACGTCGTCGAAGAGGTGCCCCGCGGCCATCACCGCGGCCAACGACGTGATCCGCCGGATGTCCATGCGGGCGAGGGTAGCTCTTGGGTGATGATGCGGTCATGCGTGTTCTGCCCACCCCCGCCGACGTGTCCGCCGCCACCCCCGACCCCCTCGCCTGGTGGGCCGCGCAGTGCCTCCTCCCCGGCCGCGGCGGCACGGCGTGGGCGCACGGCGGGGCGGTGGCCGTCCTGGCGCCCGCGCTGTACCGCTTCGACCGCCTCGTGCTCACCGGCCCGGCCGACGACGTCGCGGCGCTCCTGCGCGCCCACGCGCGCCCCGGCGTGCGCCCCGTGGTGACGACCGCCGTGGCCGACGAGCTCGACTGGCCGGTCGTCGGCACGTTCGGCTGGATGCAACGCGCCGGCGCCCTCGACCCCGGCCCCGGCGCCCGCTGGCTGACCGGACGGGACGAGGACGACGTCGAGTCGCTGCTGCGCAAGGCGAACCCCGACTCCTGGGTCCGCCCCCGCGAGCCGGGACCGTCGCGCTGGGCGGGCATCCACGTCGACGACGTGCTGGTCGCCGTCGCGGCGGACGCCTGGCCCTCGCCCCGGGTCGGCTTCGTCGCGGGCGTGGCGACCCACCCCGACCACCGCGGCAAGTCGTTGTCCACGAACGTCTGCTCGTTCGTGGTGAGCGCGTTGCTGGCCGAGCACGGCACGTGCGGGCTGATGGTCGACGCGTCCAACCAGGCCGCCATCGCGGTCTACCGACGGCTCGGCTTCACCTACCGGAGCGTGACCGCGCTGCGGGACCCAGGTCACACCTGACCGGCGGAACAGCACCGCGCCGCCGCGCTGTTGCACGCGGTATGACGTTGCCGAGCACCGCGCGCGAGATCCACCTCGCCTCCCGCCCCGAAGGCTTCCCGACCCGGGAGAACTTCGACCTGGTCGACGTGCCCCTGCCGGACCTCGCCGACGGGCAGCTGCTGGTCCGCAACCTCGTGATGAGCGTGGACCCGTACATGCGCGGCCGGATGAACCCGGGCAAGTCCTACGTGGAGCCCTACGAGGTCGGCGAGGCCCTGACCGGCGGCGCGGTCGGCGAGGTCGTGGCGTCCAACGCGCCCGGGTTCGAGGTCGGCGACACGGTCCTGCACGGCCTCGGCTGGCGCGAGTACGCCGCGGTGGACGCCGCCGACGCGACCAAGGTGGACCCGGAGGCCGCGCCCGTCGGCGCGTACCTGGGCGTGCTCGGGATGCCCGGCATGACGGCGTACGCGGGCCTGCTGGACGTCGCCGCGTTCAAGGAGGGCGACGTGGTGTTCGTCTCCGGCGCGGCGGGCGCGGTCGGCCAGGTCGCGGGCCAGGTGGCCCGGTTGCGCGGCGCCAAGCGCGTGATCGGCAGCGCGGGCAGCGAGGCGAAGGTGCGGTACCTGGTGGACGAGCTGGGCTTCGACGCGGCGTTCGACTACAAGGACGGGCCGGTCGCCGACCTGCTCGCCGAGGCCGCGCCGGACGGCATCGACGTGTACTTCGACAACGTCGGCGGCGAGCACCTGGAGGCGGCGATCGCCTCGCTCAACAACTACGGCCGGGTGGCCATCTGCGGCTCGATCTCGAACTACAACACCACCACCCCCTCGGGCCCGCGCAACCTCGGCCTCGCCGTGGGCAAGCGCCTGTCCTTGCGCGGCTTCATCATCTGGGACCACGAGCACCTGCGCGAGCAGTTCGTGCGCGAGGTCGGCGGCTGGATCGCCTCGGGCGAGCTGCGCTACCGGGAGACCGTGACCGAGGGCCTCGACCGGGCGCCGGAGGCGTTCATCGGCATGCTGCGCGGCGAGAACCTCGGCAAGGCGCTCGTGACCCTGTAAGGGAAACCGGTGGTCGGACACCGCCGGCGATGCGCTCGCGTCGCCGGCGGGTGCGCCTGCGCGGTGGTCGGTAGCGGCCACGGGCCGTCACGCGTGCCGGGCGAAGATCTCCCGGATCTCGACCAGCGCGGCGGCCCGCTCGGCCTCGTCGTGGTACCAGTCGGCCCGGCTCTCGACCACCGACTCGGGGGTGAACTCCCGCCCGAACAGGTACGGCTCCAGGCAGTACCCGAACCCCGACTCGACCATCGGCGCCAAGCCCTCCGCCGCGCAGTGCGCCAGGAACCCCTCGGCCTCACGCCACCGCTCACCGTCGAACCAGAACACGCCGCCGGCGTAGTGGATCGTGCTCCCGGTGGCCTCGTCGACGAGGTTCAACGACTCGTAGTTCTCGGGGCGGTCGCGCACCAGGCGCACCAGGTCCTCGGGCACACCGCGGTAGAGCGACTCCTGGAGCGCGTAGTCGCCCTCCGCGTACAGGTTGAGGTCCGACTCGTGGTCGAACGTCAGCAGCAGCGCGCGCCCGTCCGGCGTGAAGTACCAGACGGCCGACTGCCCGCCCGAGTCGTTCCACGCGAACCGCTCCGCGCCGTCGACCACCATCGGCGCCACCCCGGCGATCTCGCCGACGACCGCCGCCCGCCGGCGCACCTCGACCAGCGCGGTGGCCACGAAGCCGTCCCACATGTCCTCGGTCATGCGCGCAGGCTACCGACCACCACCGACAGTCCCGGCCTCACACGACTTCGCCGTCCGCCGCCACCACCCGGCCCCGGTGCACGACGAGCGTGCGCGGCGCGCGGTCCATCACGGCGGCCGTCACCGTGTCGCCGGGCACGACCACCAGGTCCGCCGGCGCGCCTTCCGTGAGGCCCAGCACCTTCCCCATCACCGCCGCGCCACCCCGCGTGGCGACGTCGACGCACATCTCGACCAGGTCGTCGCGCCGGAACCCGTTGCGGTAGGCCAACTGCCACGTCCGGTCCAGCATGTCGCCGTTGCCGTAGGGCGACCAGTAGTCCCGGATACCGTCCTGCCCGAGCCCCACCCGCACCCCCGCCCACCGCAACTGCCGCAGCGGCAACGGCTCCCGCACGCCCGGCGCGACGGTCGTCACCGCGACGTCGTGCTCGGCCAGCAGGTCCACCAGCTCCGCCCGCCGCCCCTCGTCCACGCTCGACAGCGCGAACGCGTGGCTGATCGTCACCTGCCCCTGCATGCCGAGCGCGCTCACCCGCTCGCAGATCAACTCCACCTGGAACGCGCCCAACGACCCGGCGTCGTGCAGGTGCACGTCCACCCCGCACCGGTGCTTCTCCGCCAGCCCGAACACGACGTCCAGGTGCCGCACCGGATCCCGGTCGTAGCCCGCCGGGTCGAGCCCGCCGACGAGGTCCGCGCCCGCCCGCAGCGCCGCGTCCAGCAGCTCGGCGGTGCCCTTCTCGCGCAGGATGCCGCACTGCGGGAACGCCACCACCTCGACGTGCGCCCGCCCGGCGTGCGCCTCCCGCGCGGCGAGCACGCCCTCCAGCTTCTCCAGCCCCGAGTCGACGTCCACCTGGGCGTGGCTGCGCACGTGCGTCGCGCCGGAGGCGATCGTCCGCCCGAGCGTGTGGGTGGCGCGTTCGGCCACGGACGCCTCCGCGGACCGCCAGTTGCGCCGGTCGTTGTCGATCAGCCCGGCGAGCCCGTCGGCCGCGCTGTGCGGGCGGAACGGCAGCCCCAGCCGGGTCGAGTCGAGGTGCGCGTGCGCGTCGGTGAACGCGGGCAGCAGCACGCCGCCCCGGCCGTCCACCGCCTCGACGCCGGGCGGCGGGCCGACGTCCCGACCGAACGTTACGACGTGCCCGTCCTCGCAGAGCACGTCGACCAGGGGTGCGCCCGGGGCGTTCGGCCACGGCCGCACGGAGCGGATCAGCAGGTCACCGGTCACCAGGCGACGCTAGCCCCGCGACACCGAAGTCGCCAGCGAGGAGCTTGCCCGGGTTGAGCACGCCGGTCGGGTCGAGCGTCCGCTTGACCGACGCCAGCACGTCCAGCCCGAGCCCGCCGATCTCGGCCTCCAGGTACGGGACGTGGTCGGCGCCCACCGCGTGGTGGTGGCTGATCGTGCCGAGCCCGGTGATGGCCTCGCTCGCGGCGGCCTTCGCCACCTGCCACTGCCCGATCGGGTCGGCCGCGTCCCGGGCCGCCAGGGCCGTGAAGTACAGCGACGCGCCGGTCTCGTACGCGTGCGAGATGTGGCACATGACCACGCAGTCGCCCAACGCGTCGACCAACGCCTCCCGCACGGCGGCGCGCAGCTCCGAGACCTTCGACCAGTGCGTGGCCGTCTCCAGCGTCTCCACGCACACCCCGAGCTCCATCAACGCGTCCCGCTGGCGCGGCCCGTTGAACCGCCCGTGCCGCCACGCCTCGCCGAGCACCTTCCCCAACGACAGGACCTTCACACCCCGCAGCGCCTCGGCCCTCCGCCGCCCGACCTCCCGCTTCGACGCGCCGTGCCAACCGAGGACGAGCATGCACGGCTCGCGCACACCCCGCGCCTTCAGGTAACCCTTGAGCGCGTTGACCTTCCACCCACCGCCCAACGCCAGTGACACCGCGGTCTCGTCCACATCGGACAGACGCGTCACGTCCGCGAGCACCCGCCGCTGCGCCAACTCCCGCACCACGGCCGACCCGCGCTCCCAGCCGTCCACCACGAAGCCCTCGTACCGCTCGACCTCCGGCCGGCGGCGCACCCGCAGCGCGACCTCCGTGATGACCCCGAAGGCGCCCTCGCTGCCGACCACCAACTGCTTCAGGTCCGGCCCGGCGGCCGACGCCGGCGCGCCGCCCAACCGCCACTCGCCCACCGGCGTGGCCAGCCGGACGCCTTCCACCATGTCCTCGAACCGGCCGTAGCCGGACGACGCCTGACCGGCCGACCTGGTCGCGGCGAACCCGCCGATGGTGGCCCGCTCGTAGGACTGCGGCACGTGCCCGATGGTCAGCCCGTGCGCGGCCAGCAACCGTTCCGCCTGAGGGGCGGGCAACCCCGCCTGGAGCACCGCCAACCGGGACACCGGGTCGACCTCGACCAGCTTGTCCAGCCGGTGCAGGTCCAGCGCGACCACCGCCGCCTTGTCCCCGCGCAGGGCGCTCACCCCGCCGACCACGGACGTGCCACCGCCGAACGGCACCACCGCCACGTCGTGCTCGACGCACACCGCCAGCACCTCGACGACCTGCTCGGGCGACGCGGGCAGCACCACGCCGTCCGGCACGGGCAGCTCGCCGTCGCCGCGCTGCCTCAGCAGATCCACATAGGACAGACCACCGGCCCGCCCCAGCCGGGAGTCGCGGTCCACCCGCACGTGGCCGGGGCCGACGACCTCGCCCAGCGCGGCCCGCGCGGCGGCGCTCAACGCGGACTCGGGCACCCCCGGCGGCCGGGCCGGCGTGCGGACGTCGCCCAGCCCGGTCCGTTCCCGCAGCCACTTCACCGCGTGCGGCGGTAGCGAGCCCGTGGTCGTGGTCCACCTGCCCCGGAGGGTGTGGTCGATGCGCTCGGTCACCGCTACAGTGTGACACATGACGTCTCAACGTCACAGTGACGACGCGCTCCTCGACGCGGCCCGCGACTGCGTGGTCGAGGTCGGCGTGCGCCGGACCACGCTGACGGACATCGCCAAGCGCGCCGGCGTGAGCCGGATGACCCTCTACCGCCGGTTCCCGGATGTCGGCACGCTGGTCAGAACCCTCATGACCAGGGAGTTCACCGCCCTGCTCCAGCGCATCGAGGTGACCGGCGACAACGCCAGGCAGCGGCTCGTGGCGCAGGCCATCGCGGGCATCCGGCTGCTGGCCGCCGACCCGTTGATGCGGCGGGTGCTCGACCTGGACGCCGAGCTGATGCTGCCGTACCTCGTGCAGCGGCTGGGCAGCACGCAGCGGCTGGTCGAGGCGTTCCTGGTCGGCCGGATCGAGGAGGGTCACGCGGACGGCTCGATCCGGCCGGGCTCCACCTCCGCCCAGGCCCGGCTCGTGCTGCTGACCACGCAGTCGCTGGTGCTCTCGATCCGACCGGCCACCACGGACCTGGACTTCGAGGAACTGCTGGCCGAGCTGGCCGCCTACCTGGACGGGGCACTGTCGTGAACACCTCCCTGAACGCCGGGCGGCGGCGCGCGGACCTGGACCACCTGGCGTCCGCTCCCGTCGACCTGCTCGTCATCGGCGGTGGCGTGACCGGCGCGGGTGTCGCCTTGGACGCGGCGTCACGCGGGCTGTCTGTGTGCCTGGTCGAGGCGCACGACCTGGCGTTCGGCACGTCCCGCTGGTCGAGCAAGCTGGTCCACGGCGGCCTGCGCTACCTGGCGCAGGGCGAGGTCGGCGTGGCGTACGAGAGCGCGGTGGAGCGGGGCATCCTGATGACCCGCACCGCACCGCACCTGGTGCGGGCGCTGCCGCAGCTGGTGCCGTTGCACGGCAAGGCGCACGACCCCGTGGTGATGGCCGGCCTGCGTGCGGGCGACGTGCTGCGCCGGCTGGCCCGCACACCGTCACGCGTGCTGCCGGCGCCGCGGCGGGTGCCGGCCGTCGAGGCGTCGGCCCTGGCGCCCGGCCTGCGGCGGGCGGGCCTGCGCGGCGGCCTGCTGAGCTTCGACGGCCAGCTGGTCGACGACGCGCGGCTGGTCGTGGCCCTGGCCCGGACCGCCGCCGGCTACGGCGCCCGGATCGTCACCCGCGCCCGTGCCACCTCGCTCTCCGGGCGCGGCGCGGACGTGGTCGACACGCTCACCGGGGAGTCACTGCACATCAAGGCGCGCGCGGTGGTGAACGCCACCGGCGTGTGGGCCGGCGAGCTGGTGCCGGACGTGAGGCTGCGGCCGTCCCGGGGCTCGCACCTGGTGCTGTCCGCGGCCACCGTCGGCCTGGCGACCACGGCGCTGACCGTGCCGGTCCCGGGCGCCCGCAACCGCTTCGCGCTCGTGCTGCCGCAACGCGACGGGCGCGTGTACGTGGGCCTGACCGACGAGCCGGTGGACGGCCCGATCCCGGACGTGCCCACCGTGCCGCAGTCCGATGTGGACTTCCTGCTGGGGGTCGCCTCGTCGGTCCTGGAGCGCGAACTCACCCGTTCCGACGTCCAAGGGGCGTTCGCCGGTCTCCGGCCGCTCCTCGACACCGGCGACGGCCCCAGCGCCGAGCTGTCGCGTGGTCACGCCGTGCTGACGAAGGACGGGGTGACCACGGTCGTGGGCGGCAAGCTCACCACCTACCGCCGCATGGCCGCCAAAGCCGTCGACGCCACCGCCCTCACCACGACCCGCTCCCTCACCGCGCGGATCCCCCTGGTGGGCGCGGTCCCGGCCGCCGGGCCACCTCACCTGGTCGCGCGCTACGGCACGGAGGCGCCCGACGTCGCCGAGGTCGGCGAGGTCGCCTGGGCCGTGCGCCACGAGGGCGCCCTGACCGCCGACGACGTCCTGGACCGCCGCACCCGGATCGGCCTGGTCCCGACCGACCGCACCGCCGCCGAACCGGCCGTCACCGCCGAGGTGGCCGCGGAACTGGCCGCCCTGACCTCCGCCTGAGCGTTCGACTCGGGGAGCCCGACCGCAGGACACGCGCGCGTGCCGAACGTTCAGGTACCCCGAGCCGAACGCTCGGGACGGGGACAGGCACGCGAAAGGGGACCTCCGCGGTGGAGGTCCCCCTTGGCGTTCAGGTCACTCGCCGATGATCGGCTTCGCGGCCTTCGGCGGCTCCTCGATCAGGGGCTCGCCCTCCAGCCGCACCTTGCGCTGGTGGTCCTTGCCGTCGCCGCCCTGGCCACCCGGGGCGCCCATCATCGGCGCGCCCATCATGCCCATGCCGCCCGCGCCACCGGGACGTCCACCGGCCGCGCCCGGCGCACCGGCGGCACCCGCGCCGCCGCCCGCCGGACCGCCCGACTGGCCGAGCACGCCGGACGAGCCACCGGCCTGGAGGGTGGAGCCGCCGGCGCCACCGCCACCGGAACCGCCCGCGAAACCACCGCCACCGGCGAAGCCGCCGCCACCGCCGCCGCCGAAGCCGCCACCCGCGCCACCGCCGGCACCACCACCGGTGGGCAGGTCGACCGGGCGGACCGGGGGCATGGTCGGCACGGAAGGCGTGCCGGTACCGCTGCCACTACCGCTGCCCGTCGCGTAAGTCGTGTCGCGGAACGTGGGCGGCGGGGGCACCTGGCCCGTGCCCGCACCGGAACCGCCCGGCACCCACCGACCCGGCTCCCAGTGACCGCCGCTGCCGGAACCACCGGAACCGGAACCACCCGAGCCGCCACCGGTGCCGACCCGCGGCGGCTGGCTCACCACGGGACCGCTCGGACCGCCCGGGTACGCACGCCCCGGCTCCGTCCCGCCGCCCGTGCCCGGCCCGTAGCCCGTGCCCACCCGCGGCGGCTGGCTCACCACGGGACCGATCGGGCTCGGACCGCCGGACGGGATGGTCGACCCACCGCCGCCACCGCCGGGGTTGTTCGTGTACCGGTCGTTCGCGCCCCGGTCCATCTCGTTGAGCTGCCGCTCGTCGAGCCCGAGGCCACCCTGCGACAACCGCGGACCCGAGCCGCCACCGCCACCGCCCTTGTTGGACGACGTCATCGCGGTGATCGCCTGCAGGATCTGCTTGGCGGTCTGGGCGATCTGCGCGACCGACTTGATCAGGTCGATCAGCTTCTTGAGCGAGTTGCCGAGCTTCTGCAGGAAGTCGGCGAGCTTCTTGGCGTAGTTGCACGCCATCTGCACGATGTCCGCGATCGCCGCGCCGATGGCCGCGCCGAAGGTCAGGAACGACGCCGCCAACCACTGGATGATCTTCATGACCATCTCGGACACGGCCTGGCTGATCAGGTCCATGATGGTCTTGCGCACGGTCGCCACCAGCTCGCCCGCGCCCTTGGCCGCGCGCGAGATGCCCTGCGTGGCCTTGGACAGCGTCTCCAGGCCGGCCGCGTGCCGCTTGCTCGCCGCCCGGTACCCGTCGGCCGAGCGGCCGCGCCAGGTCCGGGTCTCCTCGACCGACGTGCGCCGGTAGTCGGCGACGATGCCCTCGATCTGCTTGGCCGCGGACGCCCAGCTGTCGGACATCCTCTGGATGGCCTGCGGGTTGCCCAGCAGCGCGTCGAACGGCTCGCGCAGGAAGTCGACGTGCTGGATGGCCCAGCTGAAACCGGCGGACAGGAAGCCCGACAACGGGTTGCTGGCCATGCCGACGATGCCCATGGCGGTGTTCGCCATGCCGAGCCCGGCCTGGACCCAGTCGCCGCGCTCGACCGCCGCGACGGTGCCCTGCACGTCGCCGATCAGGTGCGAGGGGTCACGCCCCTGGGAGGTGGTGGCTTGCCCGCTCATCCCCGTGCCCTTCCGGTGAAGCCGAACGCGTTGTCGAGGTCGACGTTCTCGTAGAGGTCGGCGACCTCCTTGAGGCCCTGGCACATGTCGGCGACGGTCTCCGTGGCCTGGCCGAGGATGTCCTGGGACGAGCCGGCCGTCTTGAGCAGGAACTGCGCCAGGAACGAGCCGAACACGCCGAAGGCGTCGGTCGACAGCGACGGGTCAGCGGTGTTGGTGGCCGAGAGCATCCGCTGCGTCAACTGGTCGACCGTGCCAGCGTGCGCCCGGATCTCCTCCGGGTTCACGTTGAACGAGTCGAACATGGTCATCTACCCCCTGCTCAGGCCATGACATCGGGTGGGTTGGTGAAGTAGTCGTCATCGGGCCTGGTGTCTCGACGCTGGATCTCGGGCTCCGGTTCCACGGCGTCCGTGCCGTCACCCGAATAGCCGTTGGGCATCTTCGCCTTCACGAACTCCAGCGCGGGGCTGTCGCCGACGAACTCCGTCATGATCTCGACGACCTTGCCCGCCGCGGCGCGCTGCGCCTGCGCGACGGCGGTCATGATCGCGCCGGAGATCCGCTCGGGGTCCTCGCCGCGCAACTGCGGGCGCAGGATCAGGTCGGTCAACGCGCCCGAGGCGTTGACCGTGACCGTGATCAGGCCGTCCGGCGACGTCGCGCTACCGCCGACGCCGCCGAGCTGCGACTCGGCCTGCGCGGCGTTCCGCTTGGCCTGCTCGATCTTCTCTCCGTACTGCGCGAGCCACTGGTCCGGCTCCATGTTCACCCCTCACGGCAACGGGGCTTGCGGCCCTACTGCGCAATTCGACCCGTCGACACTCGATTCGGTTCCCGGCGACGTATCGTTTCACCGAAACGTGATCCTTCGGTCGCACGACCCGCGGATACCGCCGTTCGGCCCATTCTGTGAATTGTTTACTTGCCGTTCTGTTGGGTTTTCGCAACACTTCGTAGCATGAGTCCGGTGCGCCGAGGCCCCGGGCAACCCATCCACAACCGGATCGGGGTGCTTCGGGTCGAACGGGGATTGACCAGGGCGGGGTTGGCCGCGGCGGTCGAGGTCAACCCCCAGACGATCGGGGCGCTGGAGCGGGGCGACCACTACCCGAGCCTCGACCTGGCGCTGCGGATCTGCGACGTGTTCGGCCTGCCGGTCGAGGCGGTGTTCAGCCGCACGCCGTTCGCGCCGCTGTCCACGCAGGTCTACCGCTAGGCACGACCGGTCACGACAGGAGGAGAGCACGTGGCACAGGGAGTGCTGGAGGTCGACCGGGTCTCCAAGCGCTACGGGGAGGTCGTCGCGCTCGACCGGATGACCTTCGACGTGCGGGCGGGCGAGCTGTTCGGCTTCGTCGGCAGCAACGGCGCGGGCAAGACCACCGCGATGCGCATCGCGCTCGGCGTGCTGGCCGGGGACTCGGGCGAGGTGAGGTGGAACGGCGCGCCGATCACCTTCGAGACCCGCCGCCGGATCGGCTACATGCCCGAGGAACGCGGGCTCTACCCCAAGATGAAGGTGCTGGACCAGCTCGTCTACCTGGCCGAGCTGCACGGCCTGTCGACCAACGCCGCGCACCGCTCGGCGGAGGACTGGATCGCCCGCCTCGGCCTGCGCGACCGCCGGGGCGACGAGGTGCAGAAGCTGAGCCTCGGCAACCAGCAACGCGTGCAGCTGGCCGCGGCGCTGGTGCACGAGCCGGACGTGCTGGTGCTGGACGAGCCGTTCTCCGGCCTCGACCCGGTCGCGGTGGACGTGATGAGCAACGTGCTGCGCGAGAAGGCGGCGGGCGGCGTGCCGGTGGTGTTCTCCAGCCACCAGCTGGACCTGGTCGAGCGGTTGTGCGACCGGGTGGGCATCGTGCGCAGCGGCACGCTCGTGGCGTCCGGTTCGGTGGACGAGCTGCGCGCGGGCGGCGAGTCGAAGCTGGTCGTGGACGCGCCGCTGGCGCCCGCGGGCTGGGCCGACCACCTGCCGGGCGTGCGCTCGGCGCACACGTCGACCGGCCGCACGGTCCTGGAGGTCACGTCGGACGTGGACGACCAGGCCGTGCTGCGCGCCGCCCTGGACACGGGTCCGGTGCACGAGTTCGCCCGGCAGCGGCCGTCGCTGACCGAGTTGTTCCGCAGCGTGGTGACCGAGGAGTCCGCCGCATGAGCAGCCTCACCCCCGGCAGGGCGGTGTTCCTGGTCTCCCGCCGGGAGTTCCTGGGCAAGGTGCGCACGAAGTCGTTCGTGTGGGGCACGCTGGTGATCGTCGCCCTGCTGGCGGGGTACGTGCTGCTGCAGGCCGTGCTGTTCGACGACGCCGGTCGCGACCGGGTGGCGCTCAGCGGTCAGGCCACCGTGCTCGCGGAGCCGTTGAAGCAGACCGCGCGGTCGTTCGGCCGCGAGGTGGAGACGGTCGACGTGACCGACCTGGCGGCGGCCGAGGAGCAGGTGCGCTCGGGCGAGCTGGACGCGCTGATCACCGGCGCGTCGGACGACCTGCGCGTGGTGGTGGAGCAGTCGCTGGGCGACTCCCTGCGCAACTCCCTCGACCTGCTGGTCAAGCAGCAGGTCCTGGACGCGCACTTCGCCGAGGCGGGCGTGGACCCGGCCGAGGTGGCGCGCAACGTGGAACGCGCGAGCGTCGACGTGGTGGCGCTGGAGCAGCGGGACGAGCAGCGGGGCCAGCGGCTGGCGATCGGCCTGGTGATCGCCGGGCTGCTGTACTACTCGCTGCTGGTCTACGGCGCGATGGTCGCGCAGGGCGTGGTGGAGGAGAAGTCCAGCCGGGTGGTGGAGATCCTGCTGGCGACGTTGCGGCCGTGGCAGCTGCTGCTGGGCAAGGTCGTCGGGCTCGGCGCGGTCGGTCTGCTGCAGCTGCTCGTGATCGGCGGCATCGGGCTCGTGCTGGCGTCGTTGTCGGGGGTGGTCGACGTCGCGGGCGTGGCGGGCGGCGCGCTGGCCACCGGCCTGCTCTGGTACGTGCTCGGGTTCTTCTTGTACGCCACCGTCTTCGCCGCCGCCGCGTCGTTGGTGTCGCGCCAGGAGGAGCTCCAGTCGGTGCTGATGCCGATCAGCATGTCGATCGTGGTGGCGTTCATGCTGGGGATCAACTTCATGGTCACCGACCCGGGCGGGACGACGGTGGCGGTGCTGTCGGTGCTGCCGCCGTTCGCGCCGATCCTGATGCCGGGGCGGATGGCGATGGGCGTCGCGCCGACGTGGCAGGTGCTGCTGGCGATCGCGCTCGCGCTGGCCGCGATCGCGGCGATCACCTGGCTGGGCGGCAAGGTCTACTCGAACGCCATCCTGCGCACGGGCGCCCGCGTGCGGCTGCGGGACGTGCTGCGCTAGCCGTGCCGCAACCCCTGTTGGCGTTCAACCCTTGACGGCGTTCAACCTTTGACGGCTGCGTAGCGCGCCAGTGCTTCCAGGCGCTCGTGCGCGTGGTCGACGATCGGGTCACGCGGCTGGTGCACGGCCTTGCCCGGCACGTCGCGCAGCTCGGGCACGTACCGGCGCACGTAGTCCCCGTCGGGGTCGAACTTCTCGCCCTGCGTGACGGGGTTGAACACCCGGAAGTACGGGGCGGCGTCGGTGCCGGTGCCGGCCGCCCACTGCCAGCCGTGCTGGTTGGACGCGAGGTCGCCGTCGACCAGGTGGCGCATGAAGTGCCGGGCGCCCCACCACCACGGCAGGTGCAGGTCCTTGACGAGGAAGCTCGCCACCACCATGCGCACCCGGTTGTGCATCCAGCCCTCCTGCCGCAGCTGGCGCATCCCGGCGTCCACGAACGGGTAGCCGGTCCGCCCCTCGCACCACGCCTCGAACCGGTCGCGGTCGTCGTCCAGCGGCATGCGGTCGAACGCGCGGTTGTAGTTGCGGCGCGCCGAGTCCGGCCGGTGCCACAGCACGTCGGCGTAGAACTCGCGCCAGGCGAGCTCGGTGCGGAACGCCTTCGCGCCCGCACCGCGCCCGAGGTCGGCCAGCAACGTCCGCGGGTGCACCACGCCCCACTTCAGGAACGCGGAGAACCGGCTGGTGCCGTCGAGGTCCGGCCGGTCGCGGCGGGTGGCGTAGTCGGGCAGCTTCTCGTCGCGGAACGCCTCCCACAGCGCCCGCACGTCCGGCAGCGCCTCCCCCGGCGGCAGCTCGCGCCCGAGGTCCGACCGGATCCACGTCACCGACGACGCGTCGGTGGCGGCGGGCGGGCGCACGCCGTGCTCCGACCAGGCCTTCAGGAACGGCGTGAACACCCGGTACGGCGTGCCGTCGGCCTTGGTGACCCGCCCCGGCGTGACCGCGTAGGGCGACCCGGCGCGCACCAGCTCGACCCGCTCCGCCACCGCCGCGTCACGCTCGCGCCCGTACGGCCCGGCGTCCGCGGAGACGTGCACGGACGACGCGCCGATCTCGGCGGCCACTCGCGGCACGACCTCGACCGGGTCGCCCTCGACCACGACGAGCCGCCCGTCGAGCTCGGCGTCCAGCGACCGCAGGCACCGGTGCAGGAACTCGACCCGCGGCTCGCCGGAGGCCTTCAGCAGCACGGGGTCGAGCACGAACAGCGCGAGCACGCGTGAGGCCCGCTCGGCCGCCGCGAGGAGCGCCGGGTGGTCGGCGGTCCGCAGGTCGCGTCGGAACCACAGCACGGTCGAGGAGTCCACGGACCGACCCTAGGAGCGCGACCGGCGTCCCGCACGACCAGCGCGTTTCGCAATAGTCGATTTCGACTGATAGTTTTCTGCCATGCCACGACGCGCGCTCGACAACCCGCTGGTGCTCGCGGTGCTGGGCCTCCTGCTGGAGCACCCGACGCACCCGTACCAGATGCTCACCGACCTGCGGGCGCGCGGCGGCGACCGGGCCGCCGCGATCAACCGGGGCACGCTGTACGACGTCGTCGAGGCCCTCGTCACCGCCGGGTGGGTCGCCCCGCAGGGCACGGAGCGCACCGGCAACCGCCCCGAGCGGACCGTGTACGCCCTCACCGACGCCGGGCACGACGAGCTGGTGCGCCGGCTGGACAGCCAGATCCGCACCCCGCGGCGGGAGTTCACGCAGTTCCTCGGCGCGGTCGCCCACCTCGGCGCGCTCGGCCCGATCGGCGCCGTCGAAGCCCTGACCGAACGCGGGCAACGGCTGTCCGCCCGCATCGCGGGCGACGAGCGCGAACTGGCCGAGGTGCTGGCGGGCGGCGTGCCCCGGCTGCACGTCATCGAGGCCGAGTACGCGCTGGGCCAGGCCCGCGCCGAGCTCGCGTGGATCGACACGGTCGTGGACGACATCCGCGCCGGCTCCCTGATCTGGCCGACCCGAGAGGACTGAGCCCGATGCTCTTCGGCATCTACCCCGGCGGCGCGACCGGTGACGACACCGGCGGCCTGGCCACCGGCGCGCCCGACTCGCCCGAGCACATCTCCGCCCTGCTGGACGAGTTGCAGGGCCCCGGCCGCCCGTTCGTCGTGCGCGCGTACACCGCGTTCAAGGACACCGGGAGCACCCCGACCACGCCCGCAGACGCCGCCCGGTACGCCGTGCGCGGTCGACGGCTGGACCTGGTGGCGCAGTACCAGTCGGAGGCCGGCGACGTGGCCGGCTACTGCGACTTCGTGCGCTCGCTGGTCGAGCGGCACGGCGCGGTCACCGCGACGCTCCAGGTGACCGAGGAGCCGAACGTGACCGACAACCCGGTGCTGGACGGCTGGTACCCGGGCGTGCGGGAGGCGATCACGGCCGGGGTCGTCGCGGCCAAGTCCCACGCCCGCGCCCTGGGCCGCGACCTGGCGGTCGGCTTCAACACCACGCCGCTGTTCGGCCCGGCGTCGTCGTTCCTCGCCGACCTGACCGCCGGCGACCCGGCGTTCGCGGACGCGCTCGACTACGTGGGCCTCGACTTCTTCCCGGACGTGTTCCGCCCGCTCGACGGCGACCTGGCCGAGGGCGTGGCGGGACTCCTCGCGCACCACCGCGATCTCCTGCGCGCCGCCGGTCTCGCGCACGTGCCGCTGCACATCACCGAGCACGGCTGGCCCACCGGCCCGGACCGGTCGCCGCAGCGGCAGGCGGAGGTGGTGGAGACGGTGGTCCGCGTCGTCGCCGAGCACGCCGTGCGCCTGAACATCTCCGGCTACACGCACTTCGCGCTGCGCGACGCCGACAGCGCGAAACCCGGGCTGTTCCACAACTTCGGCCTCACCACCGACGACCACACCCCGAAGCCCGCGTTCGCGACCTACCGCGCGCTGATCGCCGAGCTGGGCGGCTGATCGTTGCGCCGCAACGGGAAAGGCCCGCACCGGACATCGGTGCGGGCCTCGGCCGTGCGCGTGGTGGGAACGGCGGTCAGCGCTGGTCGAGCGGCACGAACGAGCGCTCCGGCGCGCCGGTGTAGACCTGCCGCGGGCGGCCGATCTTGGTGGCCGGGTCGTTGATCATCTCGCGCCAGTGGGCGATCCAGCCGGGCAGCCGGCCGAGCGCGAACAGCACGGTGAAGAACTTCGTCGGGAAGCCCATCGCGCGGTAGATCAGGCCGGTGTAGAAGTCGACGTTCGGGTACAGCTTCCGCTCGACGAAGTAGTCGTCGGCGAGCGCGGTCTCCTCGAGCGCCTTCGCGATGTCCAGCAGCTCGTCGGACGCGCCGAGCTTGCCGAGGATCTCGTCGGCCGTCTTCTTGATGATCGCGGCGCGCGGGTCGTAGTTCTTGTAGACCCGGTGGCCGAAGCCCATCAGGCGGACGCCGTCCTCCTTGTTCTTGACCTTCTTCACGAACGCGTTGACGTCACCGCCCTCGCGCCGGATCTTCTCCAGCATCTCCAGCACCGCGGAGTTCGCGCCGCCGTGCAGCGGGCCGAACAGCGCGTTGATGCCCGCCGAGATGGACGCGAACAGGTTCGCCTCGGACGAGCCGACCAGGCGCACCGTCGACGTGGAGCAGTTCTGCTCGTGGTCGGCGTGCAGCACGAACAGCAGGTCGAGCGCCCGCACCAGGTCGGGGTCGACGTCGTAGGGCTCGGCCGGGAAGCCGAACGTCATGCGCAGGAAGTTGTCCACCAGACCCAGGGAGTTGTCCGGGTACAGGAACGGCTGGCCCACGGACTTCTTGTAGGCGTAGGCCGCGATGGTGGGCACCTTGGCCAGCAGGCGGATCGTGGAGATCTCGACCTGGTTGGCGTCGAAGGGGCTGAGGCTGTCCTGGTAGAACGTCGACAGCGCGGACACCGCCGAGGACAGCACGGGCATGGGGTGGGCGTCACGCGGGAAGCCGTCGAAGAACCGTTTCAGGTCCTCGTGCAGCAGCGTGTGCCGGTTGATCTTGGAGGAGAACTCCTCCAGCTGGGCCTGGGTCGGCAGCTCGCCGTAGATCAGCAGGTAGCTGACCTCGATGAAGTTCGACTTCTCGGCGAGCTGCTCGATCGGGTAGCCGCGGTAGCGCAGGATGCCGGCGTCACCGTCGATGTAGGTGATCTCGGAGGAACAGGACGCGGTGTTGACGAACCCGCTGTCCAGTGTGACCAGACCTGTTGTGGCCAGGAGCTTCCCGAGGTCGATACCGGGCGCACCTTCGGTGGCCGGTACTACCTTCATCTCGTGCTCTCCGCCCGGATGGCGCAGCGCGACGGTACGGGTGTCGTTCGGCGCAGTCGTCGCGTCGGGCATGCAGAGTCCCTCTCACGCTAGGGCGGGGTGGCTCATGCGGATCTCGCACGCACGCGCGCGGGCGTGGGATCGCCCCGCACCGCAGCACCACCCCGTTGGGGTCCTGTCAGTTCTCCCACGCTAGTCAGAGGACGACCCTCCACACAGCCGCGGTGTGAACCGATTCTGTGAGATGGGACCGGCATCACATCCGGATGCATGGGTGGCTAGCGTGCATCCACCACGGTAGCCCTTCAGGGCTGTTTCTCCATCTCACGCGGGGTGAGAGCTAGGTCATCTCCAGCTCGCGTTTGAAGGGTGGCTCGGCGCCCGCCCTGGAGCACGTGATGGCCGCCGCGGCGCCCGCGTAGGCCAGCGCCCGGCCCCACCGCGCGGCGTCCAGACCACGGACAGCCTCGACGGACAGCGCGTCGTGCGCGTGCAGCCAGGCGAGCAGCGCGCCCTGCACGGTGTCGCCCGCGCCGATGGTGTCGACCACGTCCACGGGCGTGGGTGGGACGCGGATCACGTCGCCGGCGGCGGTCAGCACGGCCAGCCCGTCGCCGCCGCGGGTGAGCACGACGGCGGCCGGGCCCGCGCCCTGCCAGTCGCGCACGACCTCCAGCACGGCGTCCTCGGGCGCGTCCTCCGGCAGGTCGGCCAGCCACCGCGCGTCCTCGACGGACACCTTCAGCAGGCCCACGTGCGGCAGCCACGAGTCGTACCGGTCGCGGTAGGCCATCGGGTCGCGGATGAGGCCCGCGCGGATGTTCGGGTCGAGCACGGTGAGCGCGCCGCGTTCGGCCTCGCGCCACAGCACGCGCTCGTACGTGCTCGCGCCCGGCTCCAGCACCATCGACAGCGTGCCGAAGGACACCGCCCTGGTGCCGGCGGGCAGCGGGCCCGGGTCGGTCACCTGGCGGTCCGCCGTGCCCTCGACGTAGAACGAGTAGCGCGCCGAGCCGTCGTCGGCCAGCCCGACCACGGCCAGCGTCGTCGGCTGCTCGCCGCGCTGGACCAGGTCGGTGCGCACGGCCGAGGCGTGCAGCCGCTCGATGAGCCGGTCGCCGAACAGGTCGGTCGACACCCGGGACAGGAAGCTCACCGGCGCTTCGAGGCGCCCGGCGGCCACGGCCACGTTGTACGGCCCGCCGCCCAGCCGCGGCGCGAGGGCGCCCTCGGGCGTGGGCACGAGGTCGACCAGCGCCTCACCTGCAACGACGATCACGACTGGCTCCGTTCTCTCCGCAACCCGTCCAGCAGCAGTTCACCCAGCGCGGTGAACGCCTCGGCGTCCGAGACCCCCGCGCGCCGGGTCAGCACACCGGTCTGGATGCCCTCGATGAGCAGACCGGCCATCTCGGCGATCAGGGTCGCATGCACGTCCCGGAACACCCCGTCGCGGACACCCTCCTGGATGAACTCGCGGATCCGCTCGGCGGCGGCGCGGGCGTTGCGCTCGTAGGTGCTGCGCGTGGGCGCGAACGCGGACACGTCCGTGATGAACCGGGCCGACGCCCGCCGCAGCTCCTCGGCCGCGCCGGCCAGGTACGTGCCGACGCGGGCGCGGACGTCCGCGACCTCGGCGATGCGCTGCTCGATCCGCTCGGCCGCGCCCTTGAAGTAGCGGCCGACCACCTTCACCGCCAACTGCTCCTTGCTCGGGGCCAGCGCGTAGAGGGTGGATTTCGAGCAGTGCAGGCGGGCGGCGAGGTCGTCCAGCGTGAAGTGCGCGAACCCTTCGGCGAGCACGAGCGCCTCCAGCCTGCCCAGCAGCTCCACCTGACGGGGCGTCAGCGGTCGGCGCACGATCGAGGTCATGGGCGGCAACTCTGTCACAGTGCCTGGCTCCAGTACTGGAGTACGTCCTACAGTACTGGTGACAGTACCCCGTGATCCGGAGGTCGACGATGCCCGCCGAGCGCCTGCTGCCCACCACCGAGGCCGAGGACCTGCTGGCCCTCGTCCGCGAGATCGCGCGCGACGAGCTCGCGCCGCACGCCGCCGAGGCGGAGGAGCACTCGCGGTTCCCGCGCGAGGCGTTCCGGCTGCTCGGCAAGACCGGGTTGCTCGGGCTGCCGTACCCGGAGCGGTTCGGCGGGGGTGAGCAGCCGTACGAGGTGTACCTGCAGGCGTTGGAGGAGGTCGCGTCGGCGTGGATGTCGGTCGCGGTCGGGCTGTCGGTGCACGTCATGTCCAGCTACGCGTTGGCGACGTTCGGGGACGACGCGCAGAAGTCGCGCTGGCTGCCCGACGTGGTGGCCGGTGACCAGCTGGGCGGGTACGCGTTGTCCGAGGCGCACGCTGGCTCCGACGCCGGCGCGCTGTCGACGCGGGCCGTGCGCGACGGGGACCACTACACCGTGAACGGGACGAAGGCGTGGATCACGCACGCGGGCGTCGCCGACTTCTACACGTTGATGGCGCGCACGTCGGACGAGGGCGGCAAGGGCGTGAGCTGCTTCTTCGCGCCGGGCCACGTCGAGGGCCTCACGGCCGCCAAGCCGGAGCGCAAGATGGGCCTGACCGGCTCGATCACGGCGCAGCTGTCGTTCGACGGCGTCCGGCTGGAGGCCGACCGCCTGATCGGGGCCGAGGGCGACGGCCTGAAGATCGCACTGTCCGCTTTGGACTCCGGCCGGCTGGGCATCGCGGCGTGCGGCGTCGGCCTGGCGCAGGCGGCGTTGGACGAGGCCGTGGCGTACGCCAAGCAGCGCACCCAGTTCGGCCGCGCGATCATCGACTTCCAGGGCCTGGAGTTCCTGCTGGCCGACATGGCCGCCGCGGTGGAGTCCGCCCGTGCCACCTACCTGGACGCGGCCCGCCGCCGCGACCGCGGCCTCCCGTTCCGCCGCCAGGCCGCGATCGCGAAGCTGGTCTGCACCGACGCCGCGATGAAGGTGACGACGGACGCCGTGCAGGTGCTGGGCGGCGCCGGCTACACCCGCGACTTCCCGGTGGAGCGCTACATGCGCGAGGCCAAGGTGCTCCAGATCTTCGAGGGCACCAACCAGATCCAGCGCCTGGTCATCGGCCGCACCCTCCGCCACTGACCCGCGTGCCGAACGCCCGGGACCCCCGAATTATTCGGGGGTCCTGGAGGTTCGGCTCGCGGGACCCGGGTGGTCGACTCGCGGGTCAGGGTTCGGCGTAGAAGGGGTTGGTGACGACTTCCTCGCCGTTCTCGTAGCGGTAGACCTCGCGGCCCTCCACGAAGACCTTCAGGGCGCGGCTCATCACGTCCAGCGGGTCGCCCGACCAGATCACGACGTCGCCGTCGAGGCCGGGGCGCAGGGAACCCACGCGGTCGTCCAGGCCCATGATGGCCGCCGGGTTCACGGTGATCGACTCCAGGCCCACGCGCGGGTCCAGGCCTTCCTTCACGGCCAACGTCACCTGGTGCACGAGGAAGTGGATCGGCACGACCGGGTGGTCCGTGGTGATCGCGATCCGCACGCCCGCACGCGCCAGGATCCCCGGGTTGCGCAACGAGCGCTGCCGCACCTCGACCTTCGACCGCGACGTGAACAGCGGCCCGATGATCACCGGGACGTCGCGCTCCGCCAGCACGTCCGCGATCAGGTGCCCCTCAGTGCCGTGGTTGACGATGAGCCGGTAGCCGAACTCCTCCGCCAGCCGCAACGCGGTCGCGATGTCGTCCGCGCGGTGGCAGTGCTGGCACCACGGCAGCTCACCCGACAGCACCCGCGCCAGCACCTCGGACGTGGTGTTCCGCTCGAACGCGCCGTCCGCCTCGTCCCGCTTGGCCACGTAGTCCTGCGCCTTGGTGAACGCGTCGCGGATCACCGCCGCCACGCCCTGACGCGTGGACGGCAGCTTCTTCTGCTCCCCGTACACCCGCTTCGGGTTCTCCCCCAACGCGCTCTTCACGCTCACGGGGTTGCGCACCAGCATCTCGTCGGCCGTGCGGCCCCAGCACTTCACCGCCACGGTCTGGCCGCCGATGACGTTGCCCGAGCCGGGCTTGACCACCGCGGTCGTGACGCCGCCGGCCAGGGCGTCGGCGAAGCCCTGGTCGGCGGCGTTGATCGCGTCCAACGCGCGCAGCCGGGCGCCGTTGGGGTCGGTCATCTCGTTGGTGTCCTGCCCGGCCCAGCCCTCGCCCTCCTCGTGCACGCCGAGGTGGCCGTGCGCCTCCACGAAGCCGGGCAGCACCCAACCGCCCGCCGCGTCGACGACCGGGACGCCGTCCGGCACCTCGACGTCCGAGCCGACCGCGACGATCTTCCCGTCCTGGACCAGGACCGTGCCGCCCTCGATCGGCTCTCCGACGACCGGGACGACGTACCCACCCGTGATAGCGACGTTCATAGTTAGCGACGCTAACGGTCTACGACAACGGGCGCAAACCCCACCGCCCGGCCCACGACTCGCCCGGCTCCAGCCACAGCAGGTCGATCCCGCTGTTCAACGCGTCCGGCGGGCACGTCATCGGCTCGATCGCCACCGCGCGGCCACGACCGGGGAAGTTGTCCGGCGTGTAGACCTGCACCCACTTGAAGTCCGGGTCCGCCCACACCTCGACCCCGCCGGCCGGGCCCTTCAGCACGTGCCGCACGAGCCCGTCCACCGGCTCGCACCCGCCGAACGCGGTGTCGAGCTCCACGCCCTCCAGCAGCCGCGCCACGCGGAAGTCGTAGTCGCCCTCCACGGGCACGGCCGGGCCGTTCGGGATCATGGTCTGCGGGTCCACCGGCAGCACGGTCGTGGCGGCCAGCGACAGCGAGGTCTCGTCCGTCAGGGAGGCGCCGGCCCGCGGGTACGGGTGCGTGCCCACCCCGAACGGGGTCCGCTTGTCACCCACGTTGGTGACGCCGTGCGAGACGGTCAGGCCGTTGTCGTCGAGCGCGTACGTGATGGTGGTGCGCAGCTCGACCGGCCAGCCGAGACCGGCGACGGGCGTCTCCAGCGAGATCAGCGACCCGGTGTGCTCCACGGTGCCCCAAATCGCGCGGCGCACCAGCCCGTGGATGGCGTTGCCCCGCGCGGGCTCGCCGATCTCCAGCTGCTGCTCCTCGCCGTCGAGCACCCATCTGCCACCGGCCGTGCGATTGGGCCACGGCACCAGCACCGCGCCGCTGCCCATGGGCGGTTCGTCGTCGTACGTCTCCACGTACGGCACGCCGCCGACCTCGTAGGACTTGAGTCCCGCACCCTCGGGTGCGATGACGGCGCGTGCCGCGCCGTGGGCGATCTCCAGCATGGGTCAGGAGCGTATCCGAGCGACTCTCCCCTTGACGTAGTTACTAGACCGGTCTCTATAGTAAAAACATGCCAAGACGGACCGACACCCGGCAACGCGTGGTGCGCACCGCGGCCGACCTCTTCCGGGCGCAGGGCTACCACGCGACGGGGATCAACCAGGTGCTCGCCGAGGGCGGCGCGCCCAAGGGCTCCCTCTACTTCCACTTCCCGGGCGGCAAGGAGCAGTTGGCGGTCGAGGCGGTGACGTTGGCGGGCAACGACCTGTGCGACGCGCTCGCCGCTGTGCTGGCCGCCGAGACCGACCCCTCGAAAGCGCTTCCCCGCGCCTTGGAGCTGCTCAGCCAGGACCTGCTGGCTTCGGACTTCCGCAACGGGTGCCCCGTCGCCACGGTGGCGCTGGACGCGGCGTCGGACAGCGAGCCGATCCGCGTCGCCTGCGAGGACGTCTACGCCTCGTGGCAGCGGCTCATCGCCGAGCACGTGGGCGACGACGACCTGGCGACGGTCGTGCTGGCCGCCATCGAGGGCGCGCTGCTGCTCGCCCGCACCCGCCGTTCGCTGGACCCCCTGCACGCCGTCGCCGCCCGGCTCGGCGCACTCCTGGGAAGGACGGAACCGTGAAGGCGCACCACTTGAACTGCGGCACCATGCGCCCGTTCGGCGGGAAGCTGGTGAGCGGTGAGGGTTCCTACTTCCGGGCCGCCGAGCTCGTCTGCCACGTGCTGCTGCTGGAGGCCGACGACGGCCTGGTGCTCGTCGACAGCGGTCTCGGCCTCGACGACGTGCGGCGGCCGGACGAGACGCTGGTGCGCCGCTGGCGGTCGATGGCCCGGCCCGCGCTGGCGGAGGCGGAAACCGCGCTGCGCCAGGTGGAAGCGCTCGGGTTCGCCGCATCGGACGTGCGCGACGTCGTGCTGACGCACCTGGACTTCGACCACGCCGGCGGCCTGCGCGACTTCCCGGACGCGCGGGTGCACGTCTCGGCGGAGGAGCTGGCCGCGGCGACGCGTCCGGGCCGGTCGGGCAACGACCGGATGCGCTACCCGGACGCCCAGTGGGCGCACGGGCCGAAGTGGACTCCGCACGAGGCGACCGGCGAGACGTGGTTCGGCTTCGACGGTGTGCGCGAGGTGCGGCCGGACGTGCTGCTGGTGCCGTTGTTCGGGCACACGCACGGGCACACGGGCGTGGCGGTCCGGGTCGGCGACCGGTGGCTGCTGCACGCGGGCGACTCGTACTTCTTCCACGGCGAGATGGCGGCCGAACGGCACTGCCCGCCCGCGTTGGGGTACATGCAGAAGCGGATGCAGGTGCTGCCGGAGCTGCGCGTGGCCAACCAGAAGCGGTTGCGGCAACTGGTGCGCGACCACGGCGACTCGGTCGACGTCTTCAGCGCGCACGACGCCACCGAGCTGCGCCGCCACCAGCGAGCGCACGCGTGATTGAGTAGCGGTACTCATGACACCGGGCCCGGTCGGCGGGGACGCTTCGGCCATGACCGCGAAACCGCACTCGCCGACCACCAACGCCTTCTACGCGCAGGCGGTGATCTCCTTCGCCATCTCGTTGGCCGCCGTCGGCCTCGGTGTCGCCTACCTGCCGGTGGACGGCTGGGTGCGCGCCTTCCTGGCGCTCGGCCTGCTGTTCACCGTCACGTCGGCGTTCACCCTGGCCAAGTGCGTCCGCGACCGGCAGGAGGAGACCTACGTGGTGAGCCGCGTCGACCAGGCGCGGCTGGAGAAGCTGCTCGCCGAGCACGACCCGTACCGGGTGGAAGCGGCCTGACCGCCTACGCTGCACCGCTCATGGGAGCAGACCGATGACCGCCGCCGCTCTCGACGGCGTGGACGACGTCGACTGGGCGTCCCTCGACCACGCGTACGGCTCGGCGCGGGACGTGCCCCGGACGTTGCGCGCCGCCGTCGGCGAGGACGAGGCGTCGGCCGGCGAGGCTTTCGAGCACCTGTTCGGCAGCATCTACCACCAGGGCACGCTGTACTCGGCGACGCCGCGGGCGGTGCCGTTCGTCGCCCGGCTCGCCGCCGATCCGGCCACGCCGCGGCGCGCGGGCCTGGTGCACCTGCTCGGCGCGATCGCCGAGACCGGCGACGCCCCGCCGGACGTGCTGGCGGACGTCGACGCGGCGCTGGGGCGCGAGACGGGGCGGCTGCTGCCGTTGCTGGAGGACCCGGACGTCGAGGTCCGGCACGTCGCCACCTACCTGCTCGGCAACCTCCCGCCCGCCGCCGAGGTGGTGGCGGCGTTGCGGGCGCGGCGCAAGCGCGAGCGGTCGCCGCGCGTGGTGGCCGGCCTGCTGGCCGCCGCCGGTCGGCAGGCGCCCGCGCAGAGCGCCGAGTGGCTGACCGGCGAGCTGGCGCCGTCGCGTCCGGCCGCCGTCCGGGCCGGTGCGCTGTGGGCGATCGCGGACGCCGGGCTGCCGTGGCCGGAGGGGGCGACGGCCGCGGTGGTCGACTGCTGGCTCGACGGCGAGCCGGTGCGGAACTGGGTCTGGTCGGGGTACCCGTTCGCGGACGTCGTGGCGCGCGTCGACGGCGCGGAGTTCGCCGGGCTGTGCCGGACGTTGTTCGAGCGCGGGTCGGCCGACGCCGCGCGCCGGGCCGTCGACGCCGTCTACGAGCGGTGCGTGGGGTCGCGGGCGGCACGTGCGCAGAGCGCGCCCCTGCTCGCCGCCGCGGTCGACCACCCCGACCCGAACGTGCGGCTGTCCGCCGCGACCGCGGTGCGCGACGTGCCGGCCGCCGCTCCCCTGGCCGCCGAGTCGCTGGCGGCGGTCGTGGCCGAGCCCGCTCCGACCGATGTGGACTCCATTGAGGGACGCCTGTTCGGGCTGAGCCTGGACATCCTGATCACGCTCGGCGACCCGCGCTGGCGTTCGCCGTTCACCACGGCGCTCGTGGCGGGCGCCCTCACGCACGACGTCGTCGAGCTGCTCATCGACACCGGCGTGGCCTGCGACCCCGTGCTGCTGGACGCGGTGCGGCGGCGGTTGGCGGCGTTGCCGACCCGGTGGCAGCCGTCGTCCGACTACGCCGCGATGCTCGGCCGGATGCGGTGGCACAACGAGGTGAACACCCTCACCAGGCTGCTGCACCGGTGGGGCGCGGACGCGGCCGACGCCGTGCCCGAGCTGGTCGCGCTCGTCGCGCACGACCAGTGGTGGGCGGTCCGCGCGCTGGCCGTGATGGGTCCGGCGGCGTCGGCGGCGGTGCCCGCGCTGACGGGGGTCCGCGACGACCCGGCGGCGTCCTGGCGGCACCGGCTCGACTGCGCCTCGGCCCTCGCCGCGATCACCGACGACCTCGACCAGGTGCGCTCCTGCGTGGCCGAAGCCGCCGTGAGCTCACCCGTCCCGGCCGCGCGGACCGCCTTGCGCCACGGCCTTCCGCTGGACGACCTGCTGCCCGCGCTCCGCGCCGTCGCCACCACCGCCGCGGGCGACGACCCGACCACCATCCGGCTGCGGCTCGAAGCGGCGCGGCTGCTGCCGCACGCCGGCGACACCACCACCCCGCTCGACGCCGTCGCCGACGCGCTGGACAGCGCCCGGCACGTGGCGGACGCCGCCGAGCTGGCGGGCCTGATCGGACCACCGGCCGCCGCCCTGCTGCCCCGGCTCCGCGAACTCCTGGCCGACGAGCACGACACCCACTCCGCGGCCCTCGCGATCCGCCGCGTGACGGGCGAGGCCCAGCCCCTCCTCGACGCCGTCCGGCAGCGGCTGGCGTGGGTCGGCCCGGGCGGCTGGCTGGTCGAGTCGCTGCGGGAACTGGGCGCCGACGCCGCCCCGCTGCTGCCCGGGCTGCGCGCGTTGGCCGAGCGCGACGCCGCGATGCCGGGCGGCGGCATCCACGGCCGCCGGGTCCGCCAGGACGACGAGGACCGCGAACGGCTCCTGGCCGTGCTGGCCGAACTCGACGCCTGACCCACGTCGACGGGGGGGGGGGCGCCCCCCCCCCCCCCCCCCCCCGGGGGGGGGGGGGGTTATGGTATGGCGGGTGTGAAAGAACGAGGCCGGGGACCACGGGGGGTTTTGGCAGAGGGGAA
>NZ_JBEOVG010000056.1:0-22986 GCF_040295345.1 Actinosynnema sp. NPDC002837 | reverse complement strand
GTGGGCCGCAGCACGCGCCCCACCACCGTCGACGGGTCACTTGGACAGCTTCTCCGGGTCGAACGTCACCTTGCCGTGCACCAGGCGGTTGATGAGCCAGAGGACGACGCCGGCCGCGAGCAGGTACAGCGCGATCTCGTAGTCCGCCGACGCGCGGCCCGACAGCGGGCTCGCCAGGTACGCGCACGTGATCGCGCCGAGCACCGGCACCCACGTGGGCGCGCGGAAGTGCTTGTGGTCGACCTTCTCCTTGCGCAGCACCAGCACCGCGACGTTGACGATGGTGAAGACGACCAGCAGCAGCAACGCCGTCGTGCCGCCGAGCTTGGCGATGTCCGTGGTCGACACCAGGATGATCGCGACCCCCGACGTGAAGACGATCGAGATCCACGGCGTGCGGCGGAACGGGTGGACGGTGCCGAACACCTTCGGGATGATCCGCTCGTTCGCCATGCCGTAGACCAACCGGCTGGCCATCAGCATGTTGATCAGCGCCGAGTTGATGACCGCGAACAGGCCGATCAGCGCGAAGATCCACAGCGGGAAGCCCGGCGCGCCGACCTGCACGACCCGCAGCAGCGCCGAGGAGCCTGCCTTCGACAGCTCGTCGGCCGGGATGAGCAGCGACGACGTGATCGCGACCAGCACGTAGATCAGCGCCGCGATCACCATGCCCCACAGCATCGCGCGCGGGAAGATCCGGGTCGGGTTCTGCGTCTCCTCGGCCATGTTCACCGAGTCCTCGAACCCGACCATCGCGAAGAACGCCAGCGCGGTGGCGGACGTGATCGCGACGAGCGCGCTCTGGTCGGGCGCCGGGTCGACCTGCGTCAACCGGCTCGCGTCGCCGTCGCCCGCCAGCACCGCGTAGATGCCGATCGCGATGATGATCACCAGGCCGGACAGCTCGATGCAGGTCAGGACGACGTTCGCCTTGACCGACTCCGAGACGCCCCGGAAGTTGATCAGCGCCAGGCCGACGATGAACAGGATCGCGACCAGCGTCGCCGACACGGTGAACGTGTCGGAGAAGAACTCCTTGATGACGGATTGGAGGTACGTGCGCCCGAACGCGAGCGCGGCCGACGACGCCGACGTGATGCCCGAGCTCATCACCGCGAACGCCACCATGAAGGTGAGGAACTGGATCTTGAACGCGCGGTTGGTGTACAGCGCCGCGCCGGCCGCCTTGGGGTACTTGCCGACGAGTTCGAGGTAGCTGAACGCGGTCAGGAACGCCACCACGAACGCGATCAGGAAGGGCAGCCACAGCGCGCCGCCGATCTTGCCCGCGACGTTGCCCGTGAGGGCGTAGATGCCGGTGCCGAGGATGTCACCGACCACGAAGAACAGCAGCAGCTTCGGGCCGATGGCCCGTTTCAGTTCCGGTTGCTCCGGTGCGCTCGTCGCTTCCGCCATGCCGAGTGAGTGTGCCGGATCACACTGGACCGGGATAGTCGAATCGGCACACCTTGGGCAAGTCTTGATGTTCAGGGCCGGGCGGCCGCCCGCAGATCGGCTTCGGCCTGCGCGATGGCCTCGTCGAGCGCCTCCCGGAACGCCGCGATCTGCGCCGCTTCGAGTCGGACGCCGTCCACCCCCGACGGCAGGAAGACGTCGATCCCGCCGTCCTGGACCTCCAGCGCCATCACGTCCTCGTCCTCGGAGTAGCACCGCAACAACCACTCGCGCTTCGGCGACGTCACCTTGATGATCGGCTCCATGCCGCAACATTTGCAGCCTTGCCTTATTTTCGGCAATAACTCGATCGAGTGACTTTCCTTGCGATGCAATTTGCAACCCCCCTAACTTGATCGCATGGCACGCCGCGCTGGAACATCCGCCCGCTCCCGCCGACTCGCGCACGTCCTCCGCAAACTCCGCACCACCGCCGGCCTCAGCATGGACGCCGTCGGCGAGGCGGTGGGCATGTCCGCGAGCAAGATCAGCCGCATCGAGTCGTCGGAGATCGGCGTCTACCTGGACGACCTGGAAAAGCTGCTCGACTGCTACAAGGTTGCGCGCAAACAACGCGTCGAACTCCTCGACCTCGCCCGGCACGCCGAACAACGCGGCCTGTTGCGCATGAACAACCAAAACCTGCCCGAGGACTGGCAGACCTGGGCCGACTTCGAGGACGAAGCAAGTTCACTGCTCAACTACGAGCCCTTGATGATCCCAGGCCTGCTGCAAACACCGGAGTACGCGCGGTCGATTATCGCAGCGACCGGACAAGGGCTCACCGAGGCCCAGGTGGATGCCCTCGCGACCAGTCGAATGGCGCGCCAGGGGTTGCTCAGCCGCAACACTCCGCTCAAGTTGAGCGTGATCATCGAGCAGAGCGTTCTGGAGCGCCCATTCCACGACCCGGGGGCGCACCGCCGCCAGATCCGGCATCTCATCGACGCCGGGGAAAGGCCCAACGTCACCGTGCGGGTCATGCCGACCGATGCAGAACTGCACGGCGGCCTCAACGGACCGTTCGTGATCCTGGAGTACGACGACGAGCCGAGCCTGGTGCTGCTGGAGAACAAGGTCGCGAGCCTGTTCATCGACGAGGAGGACCAGATCGAGGTGTTCGAGGCGACGTGGGCCGCACTGCGGCGTTCGGCCTACACCGAGGAGGAGACGCTGGATCACCTCAAGGGACTTGCGTGAAACGATGGGCGAATGACCCTGTGGCGTAAGAGCTCCCGCAGCAACAGCAGCGCCAACTGCGTGGAGGTGGCGCACCTCCCGGCACAGGCGGCGACACTGGCGGCAACCCGGGTGGCGGCCCGGGACTCGAAGAACCCCGCTCCCACCGTCACCTTCCCCGCCGCGTCGTGGGCGCGGTTCCTGCGGGCTCAGTAGTCCTCCCACAGGTCGAAGTCGGAGCTGTTCGGGCCGGCCGTGTCGTCCACCCCGATGGCGGCCAGGTCCGCCGACGTCACGGTCGTGCCCGCGCGATCGCCGAGGAACACCTCGACCAGCGACTCCAGCACGTCCAGGTGGGCGTCGCGCGACCGGTCGTTGCACGCGGCGATCCGGTGCAGGCCGTCGAGGACGTGCCGCTGCGCCGGGGTGCCCGCCAACTGCCGGTAGAGCAGCCCGGCCTCCGCCATCCCCTCACCCGGCGCGGTGATCTTGACGTACGACGACGCCGTGGTGCGGAACAGCATGAACAGCGCGGCTTGATCACGCGGCACCCGGTCGTGCTCCAGCGTGAGCCCGAACAGCCGCTGCAACCCGTCCAGGACCCGCAACCGGTGCTCGCGCAGCGCGGCGTTGAAGGCGTTGCTCGCGTAGTAGCCCTGCTTGGCGTCCGGGTGGGCGTCGAGGAACGCCTGCACGAACGCCCGGCGGTCGTAGGTGATCACCCGGCTAGTCCACCACGCTGATCACCACGTTGCCCCGCTTGTGCCCGGAGTCGACGTACCGGTGGGCCTCGGCGATGCGCTCCAACGGGTAGGTCCGGTCCACCACGACCCGCAGCCGCCCGTCCTCCGTCATCTCCTTGACGACGAGCAACCCGGCGTTCTTGCGCACCGACATGCCGAACACGACGTCGCACGCGCCGAACAGCTTGGCCGGCTGCACCGCGCACGTGCCGATGCTGCCGGACGCGCCGTTGACCACCCGTCCCCACCGCGGCTCACCCCGCCGCATCGCGCACTCCGCCGACGTCACCGTCGTCGCGCGCACCTCGATCAGCACGTCGTCCTTCCCGGGAACGGGCACGGCCGACTCCACGACCCGGACCACCTCCGGCGGACCGAACCTGGTGTGCACGGCAGCTCTCGTGCCGGGGGACGCTAACCGGCGAGGACTGAGGGCGTTCTCAGCATTTCCGCAGTTCAGGGGCGTCATCTAGGGATGCCCCGGAGACCGTGGACGCACGCGCGGGCGCGCATCCCCAACACGCACAGGGGTTGGCGCCACCCGATGCGGGTAACTGGCTGAGTACTCGACCCGCTCGACCGCGAAACCCGCTCGACCGGGGACACGCTCGACCGGGAGAACCACGCGCCGACGAGAGGAACTCACCCGTTGGGTCCGACTGCGGTGGTCTACGCCAGTGTCGGCGTCGCGACCCTCCTGGCCGCGGTGCTGCCGCGGGTCCTGGGACGGGCGCCAGCCTCCATGCCGATGGTCTTCCTGGCCGCGGGCGCGCTCGCGTTCACGGTCATCGACCCGCTGCCCGATCCCGATCCGACCGAGCACGGCACGCTCACGGTGCACCTCACCGAGCTGTGCGTGATCATCTCGCTGATGGGCGCGGGCCTGGCGCTCAACCGGCCGGTCGGCCTGCGCCGGTGGTCGACGACCTGGCGGCTGCTCGGCATCACGATGCCCTTGTCGATGCTGGCCGTCGGCGCGCTCGGGTGGAGCGCGCTCGGCCTGGGCCTGGCCTCGTCGGTGCTGCTGGCGGCGGTGCTGGCGCCCACCGACCCCGTGCTCGCGAGCGAGGTGCAGGTCGCCGAGCCCGCGGAGAACCCCGACGACCCGGGCGAGGAGGAGGACGAGGCGCGCTTCGCGCTGACGTCCGAGGCGGGGCTGAACGACGGGCTGGCGTTCCCGTTCACCTACGCCGCCGTGGCCATCAGCGTCGTCGGCGCCGCGCCGGGCGCCTGGCTGCCGCAGTGGCTCGCCGTGGACGTGCTGTGGCGACTGGCGTGCGCGCTGCTCGTCGGCCTGCTCACCGGGTGGGGGTTGCGCAAGCTGTTCTTCGCCGCGCCGTCGAAGGATTTCCGGCTGGCGGAGCACGCGGAGGGCTTCGTCGCGCTGGCCGCCACGTTCCTGGCCTACGGCCTCACCGAGCTGGCCGAGGGGTACGGCTTCGTCGCGGTCTTCGTCTGCGCCTGCGCGATCAGGGCCGGCGAGCGGTCCCACGGCTACCACCGCGTCCTGCACCAGTACGTCGAGCAGGTCGAGCGGATGCTCACGGTGCTGATCATCTTCCTGCTGGGCGGCGCGGCGGTCACCGGCCTGCTGGCCGGCACCGGGTGGCGGGAGGTGCTGGTGGCACTGGTCTTCCTGCTGGTGGTGCGACCGGTGGCCGGCCTGGTCGGGCTGGCTCGGGGCAAGACGGGGCCCCGTGAGCGGGCCGTCATCTCGTTCTTCGGGGTGCGCGGCGTCGGATCGCTCTTCTACGTCGCCTACGCGCTCCAGTCCGGGGATTTCGCCGACCAGGACGCGATCTGGCGAGTGGTCGGCCTGGTGGTCATCGGCTCGATCGTGCTGCACGGCATCACGGCGACCCCGGCCATACTGCTGCTGGACCGCCTGAGGGTGCGCGCGGCGCGGGTACGGCACGGCGACCCGGGCCAGGCTCCGCGAACCCCGGTCTGACCGCGGTCAGCGGTTCACTTGGCGGCGTCCCCGGCAGCGACGCCCCCGGTGGCGACGTCCGCCGGGGCGAACCGGTAGCGCCTGATCGCCGGGATCGCCAGCACCGCCAGCACCGTCGCCACCACCACCAGGACCCCGCCCGACGCGGTGGCGTTGCCGGGACCGATCATGGCCCCCGTCGTCCCGTGCAGCAGGTCCGCCAACCGGGGACCGCCCGCCACCACCACGATGAACACGCCCTGCATCCGGCCGCGCATCTCGTCCGTGGCCGCCGACTGCAGGATCGCGCTGCGGAACACCATGCTGATCATGTCCGCCGCGCCGCCGATCGCCAGGAACACCACCGCGAGCCACAGGGCGTTCGACAGGCCGAACCCGATCATCGCCACGCCCCACGCCACGACCGCGAGCACGACACCCATGCCGTGCCGGGTCACGCGTGACGTCCAGCCGGACGTGAGGCCGCACAGCATCGCGCCCAACGGGATGGCGGCGAACAGCAGCCCCAGCGCCAACCCGCCACCCGCCGGGTCGCCGAACGTGTTCTCGGCCATCTCCGGGAACAGCGCCCGCGGCATGCCGAACACCATCGCGATGATGTCCAGCAGGAAGCTCGCGAGCAGGATCTTCTGCACGGCCAGGTAGCGGAACCCGTCGACCACGTCCCGCAGCCCGGCGCGCCGCGACGTGCCGCTCAACGGCGGCAGCGGCGGCAGCTTCCAGACCGCCCAGATCGTCAGCGTCAGCGCGACCGCGTCGACCAGGTACAACGTCGACAGGCCGACGACCGGCATCAACGCGCCCGCCAGCATGGGACCGAACACGCCGCCGAACATCATCACCGTCGAGCTCAACGCCGTGGCGGCCGGGATCTGCTCGGCGGGCACCAGCCGGGCGACGGAGGCGGTGCGGGCGGGGGCGTTCACGGCGAAGAACACCTGCTGCAGCCCGAGGAGGGTGATCACGAGCCAGACCGAGTCCACGTACAGCGCGGCCTGCGCCCACAGCAGCACGGACGTCACCGCGACACCCGTGTTCGTGACGACGAGCAGCTTGCGCCGGTCCACCACGTCCGCGATCGCGCCGCCGTACAGCCCGAAGACCAACAACGGCACCAGGGCCACCCCGGCCGCCACGCCCACCCAGCCCGACGACCCGGTGAGGTCGTACACCTGCTTGGGCACCGCCACCGCGGTCAACTGGCTGCCGACGGCCGTGACGATCGTCGAGAGCCACAACCGCCGGAACGCCACGATCCTCAGCGGTCGGGTGTCGATGGCGATCTTCCCCAGCACTCTCCGCACGGTCGTTAGCGTACGGCAACTAACAACTCCTTCACCGAGACCTCGAACACCCATCACTCGTTTGGGGCTTCTCAGCACGCTGGGCAGTGTCGACGCTGAGAGGACAACAGTGGGGGTGGGGCCGTGTTGCGCTGGCTGTCGCTCGAGTTGACCGGTCGTTGCCAACTCCGCTGCACGCACTGTTACGCCGACTCGTCGCCTTTGGGCACGAGCGGCACCATGACCACCGACGATTGGTCACGGGTGATCGACCAAGCCGCCGACCACGGCGTGGAGGAGGTTCAGTTCATCGGCGGCGAGCCGACCACGCATCCCGCGTTCGCCCGGCTCGTCGACCACGCGCTGTCCCGTGACCTGGCGGTCGAGGTCTACAGCAACCTGGTGCGCATCCGCGACGACCTATGGCGGCTGTTCGAACGCAACGGGGTCGCGCTTGCCACGTCCTACTACTCGGACCGCGCCATGGAACACGAGTCGATCACCGGCCGGACGGGCAGCCATGCCCAGACGCGCTCCAACATCACGCAGGCGGTCCGCCGGGGCATACCCATCCGCGTCGCGATCATCGAAGGGCATCACGGGCGGCGGACCCGGCAGACCCGCATCGAACTCGCCGGACTCGGAGTATCCGAGATCACCGTCCACCGCGTGCGCCGGATCGGCCGGGCCGGAGCGTACGGCCGCCCGGAGGTCGCCCAGCTGTGCGGACGATGCGGCTGGGACCGACTCGCGATCGGCGCGGACGGCGAGGTCTGGCCGTGCACCCTGGCCAGGTCCGCGTCACTCGGCGACGTCCGGAAGCGTTCTCTCGAATCCCTGCACAACGCTGCGCGGACGATCGCGGTCCGTCGCGTGTCGGGTGCAGGTGAAGGTGCCTGTGCACCGAGTGGTGAGACCGACTCGCCCGATCGGATTCCGATCCACGGAGCTACCGACCCAAAGCCGCTTCGACCTTCTCCCTGAGCGCCACCGTGAACTCGTCCGAGAACCCCGCGAGACAACTCAGCGACTCTTCTCGAACCGCGACAGCTTCCGCTCTTGAGTCACTCAGATTCAGCGCCTCGCCCAAGTGGCACAGAGCCAAGCCCAATTGCCACGTGTCACCGATCTCCCGGAAGACCGCCACGGCACGTCGGTGGAAGTCCACCGCCTCCTCGTGGCGCGCCAGTGCCTGGTAGACCTCTCCGGTCCCATCGAGGGCTTGAGCCTCGCGGCCGCGATCTCCCAGGGACCGATGGATGGTCACCGCCCGCTGGTACGACTCCAACGCACTGGCGGTATCACCTACAGACCCTTGGATCTTCCCCAGTTCCAACAGGACGTAACCCTCCAACAGGAAATTCTTCAACGTTCGGACGATGTCCAGCGCGGTTTCGATCGAGTCCAGGGCACGACGGAACTCCCCCATGGCGGATTGTGCTCTGGCGAGGACGATTAGAGCGATCGATTCTCCGTAGCGATCGCGGAGTTCCCGCCCGATGGCCACGGCTTCCTCGGCGACGGAAGCGGCCTCCGCGAAACGCCCTTGACCGATGTGGGCGTCAGCCAGGTTGTAGAGCGGGATCGCCATGCGCTGATGTTCACCGATTTCCCGGTAGATGACGCCGACCTGTCGGAAGACCTCGGCAGCTCTGTCGAACCGACGCTGGGCGAGGTGCGCGATCCCGAGGTTGGCGAGAGAAACTGCTTCGCCCTGCCGATCGCCCCGTTGGCGCCGGATGGCAAGGGCGGCTTCGTGTCGTTCAATCGCCTCGAGGGGGCGTTGCCGTCGGATCGCGATACCTCCGAGAGCGGACAGGACCGCTGCTTCGCCAGCCTTATCCTCCGCACGTCGAGCAGCGGCGAGCGCCACGTCCATCCCGCGCTCGTTCTCGCCCATCGAACTGTTCGCCGAACCGTATGCCTTGAAGACGACCGGCAGCTGCCACGCCAGCCGATCCATCCCCGCTCGCACTGCCGCGTTGGTCGCGGCCAGCAGGTTGTCGTACTCGCTCTCGTACCACCTGACAGCCTCGTCGTGATCGACGAAGGAGAGAACGGCTGCGGTCGATTCCAGCGGATCGAGCGGCAGTCGCCGGCTGTGCGTGTGCATGACCGCGTTGGCCGCCTCGGCGGTGTGCAGATACCACAGCACCAGCCGCCGCAAGCACGCTTGGCGAACATCCAGCGACTCGGCTGTGTTGACCTGATCAGTCGCGTAGGCGCGCAACAGATCGTGGAACTGGTAGCGATCAGGCGCTGTCTGCTCCAGCAGGTGGGCGCCGATGAGGGCGTCCAGCCGCCGTCGCGCGTCGGCGATCGGCACGTCGGCCAGGGCCGCGACCGCCTGTACGCCGAAATCAGCTCCAGGATGCAGGCCGAGCAGTCGGAAGAGCCGCGCGGCGGCCTCAGGCAGGGCACGGTAAGACCACGCGAAAACGGTGCGGACTGCGCCCGCTTCGTCGTCGTCCCCGGTGGACAATGCGTCCCACAGCCCGGATTCGTCGCGAAGATCCTGGATGAGGCTGTTCAACGGCATGTGCGGTCTGCTGGCGGCTCGTTCCGCGGCGATCCTCAGCGCCAGCGGCAACCGGGCGCACAACCTGGCGAGTTCGGCGATCTCCTCGCGGTCGTCGTCGGTGCGGTAGTCGGTCGTGACCGAGCGGATCAGCTCGACTGCCTCGGCTTCGGGCAACAATTCGAGAGTCAGCCTGCGGGCACCGTTGCGGGAAGTCAGGCCGGATAGCCGACTGCGACTGGTCACCACGACCAGGCTCTCCGCCGTGCCGGGCAACAGCGGACGGACTTGGGCGACCGTAGCGGCGTTGTCCAGCAGGATCAATATGCGCCGGCCGGCCAACAGCGAGCGGTACATCGCGGCTTTTGCTTCGAGGTCGGTCGGGATCGCGTCGGGGCGCACTTCCAGCACGCGCAGGAAGCGGTCGAGCGCCTGGTCCGGTGTTACCGGCTCACCAGGGTCGTAGCCCCTGAGGTTCACGTACAACTGGCCGTCGGGGAACTGGTGACGTGCGCGGTGCGCCCAGCGAACGGCCAGCGACGTCTTGCCGACACCCGCCGTGCCGGCGACCACCACCGCCGCCACCGCGTCGCGGTCGTCGCCGCGGAGCGCCAACAGGTCGCCGAGCATCCCCAGCTCACTCGACCGGTTGACGAATCCGCGGATGTCACCGGGGAGTTGCTGAGGTACCCGACTCATCTCCGACGCGGACTGGTGGAAGTGCACTCCACCGCTCACGTCCCGCGCCTGGAACACGTTGCCCGCCGACCCGGTGACCTCCGACCTGTTGTCGCTCGGGCCCGGCTCAACGCTCATGGTTCCTCCTGCGCGCGGGTGGCTCTCCAAAGAATGTCGAGTGTGTCGGTCGCTGACCACCTGCTACACACGAATGGCCACGGTCGAGTAGCGGAAAGGGGAGCGGCTGTCCGTAAGGTGCCGGGTGTGCGACTGCTCGTGGTCGAGGACGAGGTCCGGTTGGCCGAGTCCCTGAAGGCCGGGCTGGAGGCCGAGGGGTACGCGGTCGACCTCGCGTTCAGCGGGACGGACGGGTTGTGGATGGCGTCCCGGCACGCCTACTCCGCGATCGTGCTGGACATCCTGCTGCCCGGCCTGAACGGCTACCGCGTCTGCCGCCGGCTGCGCACGGCCGGCGACTCGACTCCGATCCTCATGCTCACCGCCAAGGACGGTGAGCTGGACGAGGCCGAGGCGCTGGACACCGGCGCCGACGACTTCCTCTCCAAGCCGTTCTCCTACGTCGTGTTCCTGGCCCGGTTGCGGGCGCTGATCCGGCGCGGCGGGTCGTCCCGGCCGAGCGTGCTGCGGGTCGGCGACGTCGAGCTGGACCTGGGCAGGCGGGAGTGCCGGTCGCGCGGCGCGCTGGTGCCGTTGTCGGTCAAGGAGTTCAGCGTCCTGTCGTTCCTGCTGTCGCGGCCGGGCGAGGTGGTGAGCAAGGCCGAGCTGCTGGAGGGGTTGTGGGACTTCGCGGCCACCCCGGACCCGAACCTGGTCGAGGTCTACGTCAGCTCGATCAGGCGCAAGCTGGGCCGTGACGTCATCCGCACGGTCCGCGGCGCGGGGTACGTGGTCGCCGGTGGCTAGGTCCCCGACCGCGTGGCCGCCCATCGACAGGATCCGGATCGCGGTCGCCGCCGCCGTCGTCTCCGGCGCGCTGCTGGCCGCCGGCGCGGCGTGGCTGGTCGAGCAGATGGAACTGCAGGTCGAGCAGCAGATCGTCGACGCCGCCCGAGCACGCGCGGACGAGGGCGCCCACCGGCTGGCGAAGCTGCTCGTGACCACTGGCGACCTCGCGGCGGTGCGGTCGATGGGCACCGCCCTCGGGCCGTTCGAGGTGGTCGACCGGGACCACGAGGTGGTCGCGAGCTGCCCGCCGACGGAGCCCCCGATCAACCTCGGCAGCCTGTCAGGCCCATCACGGGTGCTGAGGCGGCACACCACCCAGGTCCGCGTGGACCCCGACCGGCACGACTGCGTCGCGCCCGACCTGTGGCGCGACGGCGACGTCATGGAGGTCCACGTCGCCACGGTCACCACCGAGCTCTACGACGTCCGCGTGGCCGCGCCGATCGGCAACGCCGACCGGACCGCCGTGGAGGGTGTCCGGGACCTGCTGCGGACGTTGGTCCCGGCCACCGCGCTGCTGATCGGTGTGCTGGCGTGGCTCGCGACCACCACCGGCGACACGTTCGTCCGGCTCAACGCCGCGCTCGACCGGCAACGGCGGTTCACGTCCGACGCGTCGCACGAGTTGCGCACGCCGCTCGCCTCGGCCCGCACCCAGCTCGAAGTGCTGCTCGCCCACCCCGACCGGGTCGACTGGCGGCGCACCGCCGAGAACACCGTGCTGGACCTCGACCGGATGCAGGCCGTCGTCACCGACCTGCTGTCCCTGGCCCGCCTCGAAGGACCCCTCGATCGCCACCGGGTGGACCTGGCGGAGCTGGCCGGCGTGCCCGGACCGGTCGAGGTCATCGGCGACCGGCCGCAGCTGGAACGGATCCTGCGCAACCTCCTCGGCAACGCCGAACGGCACGCGTCCTCGCAGGTCACCGTCACCGTGACGGTGGAGGGCGACACGGCCGTGCTGCGCGTCGCGGACGACGGGCCGGGCATCCCCGGAGCCGACCGCGAACGGGTCTTCGAGCCGTTCGTGCGGCTGGACGAGGGCCGTGCGCGGGACGAGGGCGGCGCGGGCCTCGGGCTGGCCATCGTGCGCGAGGGCGTGCGCGCCCACGGCGGCACGGTCGAGGTCGAGGACAGCGACCGGGGCACGGTGATGGCGGTCCGGCTGCCCCTTGCCTGAAGGGTCCTTCAGGCGGCTTCAGCTCCGGTTCAGCGTGCTCGCCCGACGCTGCCGCCGTGCTCGACACCCGACCGCGGACCACCACCCGAACGCGGACCACCGTCCGACCGGCGTACGCCGTCGCGCTCGGCCTGGCCGTCCTCTACTCCGGCTACGCGCTCGCGCGGCACCACTCGTTCCAGACCACCGGGTTCGACCTGGGCATCTTCGAGCAGGCGGTGCGCTCCTACGCCGCCGGGCGGTGGCCGACGGCCGACCTGAAAGGCCCGGGCTTCCCACTCCTCGGCGACCACTTCCACCCGGTCCTCGCCCTGCTCGCCCCGTTCTACGCGGTGGTCCCGCGCGCGGAGACGTTGCTGGTCGCGCAAGCCGTGCTGCTGGCCGTGTCGGCGATCCCGGTGACGAGGTTCGCGGTGGACCGGCTCGGTCGGCGCGGCGTCGTCGTCGGCGTGGCGTACGGGCTGTCGTGGGGCCTGCACAACACCGTGGCGTTCGACTTCCACGAGGTGGCCTTCGCCGTGCCCCTGCTGGCGTTCTCGCTGGAGGCCCTGGCCCGCGAGCGGTGGCGCCCGGCGGTCACCTGGGCCCTGCCGCTCGTCCTGGTCAAGGAGGACCTCGGCCTGACGGTCGCGGCGATCGGCCTCTACCTGGTGTGGCGCGGGGTCCGGCGTGGCTGGGCGGTGGCGGCGTTCGGGGTCGCGGCGTCCGCCGTGGTCGTGCTCGCGGTGCTGCCCGCGGTGAACCCGGCGGGCGGCTACCCGTACTGGGTGCGGACGGCGGAGACCGGCGGCCTGGGTTGGCTGCGCCTGCTCACCGCGGTCGCGCTGCTCGCGCCTACCGGCTTCCTCGCCGCCCGGTCGCCGCTGCTCGTGATCGCGCTGCCCACGCTGGCGTGGCGGTTCGCCTCCGGCAACCCGGCGTACTGGGGCATCGAGCACCACTACAGCGCCGTGCTGATGCCCGTGGTCTTCCTCGCGTTCCTGACCGCGAACCCGCGCCGGGTCTGGATCTGCGCGACGGTCACGGCCGCGTTCACGCTCGCCCTGCTCCTGCGACCCCCGCACCAGCCGACGTGGGACGAGGGCCGGCGCGCGACGGCCGCCGGAGTCCTGGCGATGATCCCGGACGACGCCCACGTCGCCGCGTCGAACCGCCTCGCACCGCACCTCACCGGCCGGTGCCGGGTGTCCTTGTTCCCGGCCGACGCCGAGTGGCTGGTCGTGTCCCGCCCGTCGCACTGGCCGACCACGCCCGACGAGGAGGACCGACTCGTGAAAAAGGCCTCCGCCACCCATCGAGTGGTGGCGGAGGCCGATCACGTCATCCTGTTGCGCCGCCGCTAGGGGGCGACCCGCTGCACTTCCCAGCCGTCGCGGCCGAGGCGGAAGCGGAGGCGGTCGTGCATCCGGTCGCGGCGGCCCTGCCAGAACTCGACCTCTTCGGGCCGGATGCGCCAGCCGCCCCAGTGCGGCGGCACGGGTACCCGGTCGGCGTCGGCGAACTGCCGCTCGACCTTGTTCAGCGCGCTCTCCAGAGTGGAGCGCCCGCTGACGACGCGGGACTGCGGCGAGGCCCAGGCGCCCAGCTGCGAGCCGCGCGGGCGGCTCTCCCAGTAGCTCGCGGTCTCGGCGGGCCCGACCTTCTCCACGGTGCCGCGCACGTGCGCCTGCCGCTGCATCGCGAACCACGGGAACGTGGCCGACGCGTACCGGGTGGCCATCAGGTCGTGGCTCTTCGTCGACGTGTAGTTGGTGAAGAACACCAGGCCGCGCTCGTCGAGGCCCTTGGCCAGCACGGTCCGCGAGGACGGGCGGCCCTCGGTGTCCGAGGTCGCCAACACCATCGCGTTCGGCTCCGGCAGGCCCGCGCCCGCCGCCTGGTCCAGCCACAGCTGCAACTGCTCGTGCCAACTCGCCGCGAGGTCGCTCTCCGTGAGCGAGCCTTGTTCGTAGGACACCCGCATCGACGGCAACGCGATGTTCGTCGTCTCCGACATCCCGACCTCCCGGAGCGTAGTTCGTCCTGGCCAAGGCACTTGTGGCGCCTAGCGGTCCAGCGACCGTACGGCTTTCCCGCCCGAGGCGAAACCGCCCGCACGGTGATGACCGCCACCCGATCCGTGACTTTCGGTGTGACCCTCGCCTCGGAATCGAGTACGAGATCGAGTCAGAACGTCGCTCGATCCGGGATGCCTGGCCCGTGCCTGGTCGAGCGCGCGTTCGACGGTCACGGCGTCGTCGGCCACGGCGGTGCCCAGACTTCCACCGCGTGCCAGCGGAACGAGCGACCACCACTGCTCCGAGACCGCTCCCGGCAGGTCGTCGCCCCAGCACAGCAGCTCGGTGCCGAACACCCGGCGGCCCGCCAGACCGGCCGGGCTCGCGTCCACTTCGGGCGTTCCCAATCGAGACGTCTGCTTGATCAGCGGCCCGTTCCGCCGGACGTCGAGCGTCGTGGTGAGCGAGCCCGGCCGCTCGTTCGACCGACCCAGCACGACCACGTCCCGCGCGCGCAGCCGAGCTCCTTCCCCCATCCGCGCGCGGAACACGGACTCGTGGCACGCACGCGCGGTGACGACCGTCGGCTCCGGCAGGTACGCCAACGACGCGCCGTCGGCCAGCTCCACGTCGACCAGCGCGCGGCTGCCGCCCCCGTGCCGACCGGGCAGCGCCAGCGTCGCGGCCACGCCGCGCAGCTCCAGCGACGCGCCCTCCTCGACCGTCACCCGCAATTCCAGGTCGTCACCGCCCAACGGGGCCGTAACCGCGCTGACCAGGTGCACGAGCGCCACCTCGTCGGCGCCGCGACGCGGCACCAGGCGCAGCGGCGCCATCGACCGCATCCCGCGCACGACGGTTCGCCCGTTCGGGTCGCGTGCCACGACCAGGTGAGCCCGCGCCCTCACCGGAGCAACCCCTGTGACCCCCGACACGTCACCAGGTCGGGTGGAACCGCCACCCGCGGATCTCGGGGGAGATCGTGATGAGGAGAGTTGTCGCAACAGCCGCTGTCATCGCGGCAATGGTGGTTATCGGCGGAACCGGGGGAACCGCGGTCGCACAGCGAGCCGAGGTCTCGACGTGCCGCTCGGCGGACCTGACCATCGGGTTCGGCCGCGTGGGAGGCGCGGCGGGCACCGTGTACCGGGAGGTCGTGTTCACCAACCGGGGGCTGCGCACGTGCGTGCTGCGGGGCTTCCCAGGTGTGTCCTATGTGGACGCCGACGGCGACCGGGTCGGCGCCGCCGCCGTGCGCGTCGGCGACCGCGGTCCGCTGCTCACCCTGCCGCACGGCACGGCGGTCCGCTCGGACGTCGGCTTCGCCCAGGTCGACAACTTCGACCCGGACGTGTGCCGCAAGACGCCCGTGTGGGGCGTGCGCGTGTTCCCGCCGGACGAGACCGTGCCGCTGTACCTGCCGATGACCGACCAGCACGGCTGCGCGGGCGACGTCAGCCCGTTCGGCGATCAACTGACCGCCGCGAGCGTGCGGAGCTGAGCGCGCACCCAGTCGGCCACCGCGGGAGCGTCCGGTGTGTCCACAAGGGACTGCGCGATCACCGGTAGCCCGCCGCGCATCCGGTGGGCGTCGGCCGTCATGACACCGAGGTCGGCGCCCACCAGCGGCGCGAGGTCCGTCTTGTTGATCACCAGCAGGTCCGCGGTGGTCACGCCGGGGCCGCCCTTGCGCGGCACCTTGTCGCCGCCCGCCACGTCCACCACGAAGACCTGCCGGTCGACCAGGCCGCGGCTGAACACCGCGGTCAGGTTGTCGCCGCCGCTCTCGATGATCACCAGCTCCAGGCCGTGGATCCGCTGCTCCAGCAGCTCCACGGCGTCCAGGTTGGCCGTGATGTCGTCGCGGATCGCCGTGTGCGGGCACGCGCCCGTCTGCACGGCCTCGATCCGCTCGACGTCCAGCACGCCGGCCGCGCGCAGGAAGTCGGCGTCCTCGGTGGTGTAGATGTCGTTCGTCACCACGGCGAGGTTCACGCTGTCGCCCAGCGCCCGGCACAGCGCCGCGGTCAGCGCGGTCTTGCCGCTGCCGACCGGCCCGCCGATGCCGAGGCGCACGGCCCGGTGCCCGTGGTCGTGCGGGTGGTGCGGGTCGTGGCCCGCGTCGGTGGGGTCGAAGTTCACCGGGTGCACGTGGTCAGCTGACAAAGAGACGCACCTCTTCCGTGTGGTGGCGGTCATGGGCTTCGGCCAGCAGGTCCAGGCCGGGCGCGCTCGGGGCGGGCAGGTCCGCGGGCGGGGTGTCGGCGTGCCCGGCGGCCGTCGCGGCGATCGCGTCGATCTCGGGCGCCAACCGGGCCAGCACCGCGTTCACGCCGAACGGGTCGAGGCCGAGCAGCCGGATCGCGCCCGTCGCCGGACCCGTCACCGCGTGGTAGGCCACGGTCTGCGCCGCCTCGAACGGCTCGCCGACGAGCACGCCGACGATGACGGGGTGGTGCGGCCTCGGCGTGACCCGCAGCAGCTCGGCCAACGCCGCCGTCGGCCACGCCCGCCGGGCCGCACGCGCGATGCCGCGCCCCTGCACGCGTGAGGCGTTGCGCTGGGCGGGCGACGGCGTGCGGGCGTCGAGTTCGGCGTCCAGCTCCGCATAACGCCCGCGGCACGCGGCGGACGCGAACACCGCGCCCAACGCGCCCGCCGTCCGCAGCCGCCCGATCAGGAACGACGCCAACGACGCCTCGTCGGTCACCAACCGCCGCGCGACGGCCTCCTCCAGCCCGCCCGAGTGCACGTGGCCGCCGCCCGGGAACCGGGAGTCCGCGATCATCAGCGCCGCGAGGTTCATCAGAACAGGAAGTAGCGCTGGGCCATCGGCAGCTCCGCCACCGGCGCGGGCTCCACCAGCTCGCCGTCGATCCGCACGGCGAAGCTGTCCGGGTCCACCTTCACCGACGGCATCGCGTCGTTGAGCACCATGTCGGCCTTGGTGACGCCACGCGTGTTCCCCACCGCCACCAACGGCCGCGCCAACCGCAGCACGTCCGCCAGGTCCGCGTCGACCGCTTGCCGCGACACGAAGTGCACGCTGCCGCGCGCCGCCGAGTGGGCGCCGAACATCGGCCGGGCGAAGACCGGCTGCGGGGTCGGGATGGACGCGTTCGCGTCGCCCATCGCCGCGTGCGCGATGAACCCGCCCTTCAGCACCACGGACGGCCGCACGCCGAAGAACTTCGGCTCCCACAGCACCAGGTCGGCCAGCTTGCCCACCTCCACCGACCCGACCTCGTGGTCGATGCCGTGCGCGATGGCCGGGTTGATCGTGTACTTGGCCACGTACCGCCGGGCGCGCAGGTTGTCCGCCAGCTCGCCGAACCGCCCGTGCATCACGTGCGCGGTCTGCCACGTCCGGATGATGACCTCGCCGACCCGGCCCATCGCCTGCGAGTCCGAGCTGATCATCGAGATCGCGCCCAGGTCGTGCAGCACGTCCTCGGCCGCGATCGTGGTCGGCCGGATGCGGCTCTCCGCGAACGCCAGGTCCTCGGGCACGGACCGGTTGAGGTGGTGGCACACCATCAGCATGTCCAGGTGCTCTTCCAGCGTGTTCACCGTGTGCGGGCGCGTGGGGTTGGTCGAGGACGGCAGCACGTTCGGCTCGGACACCACCTGGATGATGTCCGGCGCGTGCCCGCCGCCCGCGCCCTCGGAGTGGTAGGCGTTGATCGACCGGCCCGCGATGGCGGCCAGCGTCGACTCCACGAACCCGGCCTCGTTCAACGTGTCCGTGTGGATCGCCACCTGCACCCCGGACTCGTCGGCGACCCTCAGGCAGGCGTCGATCGCCGCCGGCGTCGTCCCCCAGTCCTCGTGCAGCTTGAACCCGCCCGCACCGCCGGCCAGCTGCTCGCGCAGCGCGTCCTCGCGGGTCGTGTTGCCCTTGCCGAGCAGCAGCACGTTCACCGGCAGGTGGTCCAGCGAGACGAGCATCCGGCCCAGGTTCCACGCGCCGGGCGTCACCGTCGTGGCCTTCGTGCCCTCCGCCGGGCCCGTGCCGCCACCGATCAACGTGGTCAGCCCCGAGGCGACGGCCACGTCCACGATCCCCGGCGTGATGAAGTGGACGTGGCAGTCGATGCCGCCGGCGGTGAGCACCTTCCCGTTGCCCGAGAGCACCTCGGTGGACGGTCCGATGACCAGCGCCGGGTCCACGCCGTCCATGGTGTCGGGGTTGCCCGCCTTGCCGATGCCGACGATCCGGCCGTCCCTGACCCCGACGTCGGCCTTCACCACGCCCCAGTGGTCGAGCACGACGGCGCCCGTGATGACGAGGTCCGGCGCGCCCTCCGCGCGGGTGGCCACGCCCTGGCCCATCGACTCGCGGATCACCTTCCCGCCGCCGAAGATCACCTCGTCGCCCGAGCCGCGCGGGCCCCTCGACCGGTCCTCGGTCACCTCGATGAAGATGTCGGTGTCGGCGAGCCGGATCCGGTCGCCGACCGTCGGCCCCAGCAGTTCCGCGTAGCGGCGGCGGCTGATCCCGGTCACCGGTCCGACTCCCCGGCGTCCGACTCCCGTGCGCCAGGCTCGCCGGCGTCCAGCTCCCCGGCCCACTCCGGCCGCAGCCCGGGCACGCGCCGCGCACCGGCCAGCGGCACCAGCACGACCTCGCGCTCGACACCCGGCTCGAACCGCACCGCCGTGCCCGCCGGCACGTCCAGCCGCTTGCCCCACGCGGCCTCCCGGTCGAACTCCAGGCCGGGGTTGACCGCCGCGAAGTGGTAGTGCGACCCGACCTGCACCGGGCGGTCCGCCGCGTTGACCACGACGAGCGTGGTGCGCGGCCGACCGGGGTTCAGCTCGACCGGCTCGTCGCCGGTGACGATCTCGCCAGGGACCACGGGCTGCTCCTCACACGATCGGGTCATGCACGGTCACGAGCTTGGTGCCGTCCGGGAAGGTCGCCTCGACCTGCACGGACTCGATCATCTCCGGGACGCCCTCCAGAACCTGCTCCCGGCTCAGCACGTGCCTGCCGCTGTCCATCAGCTCGCTGACCGTCCGGCCGTCGCGGGCGCCTTCGAGCACGTGCTCGGTGATGAGCGCGACCGCTTCCGGGTAGTTCAGGACCACCCCGCGTTCGAGCCTCCGGCGCGCGACGTCCGCCGCCACGTGGACCAGCAGCTTGTCCCGCTCGTGCGGTGTCAGGTGCATGGCCGGTGGTCTACCACGGGAAACACCGCCCACCGCCGAACCGAAACAAGGCGTTAACGATCACCCGTCTTCTGAATCGGTTCCTTGATCGTGACCGACGACACGCGCACCCGCGATTGCCCGCAGGTCGGAAGGGGAGCAAGGTTTCTCCAACTCTTTACTTCCGCCGAGAAGGAGCGCACAGCGTGGTGCAGACCGAGGACGACGGATTCCGGCCGGGTCTCGAGGGCGTGGTCGCCTTCCGCACCGAGATCGCCGAACCGGATCGCGACGGTGGCGCGCTGCGCTACCGCGGCGTGGACATCGAGGACCTGGCCGGCCACGTGACCTTCGGCAACGTGTGGGCGCTGCTGGTCGACGGCCGCTTCGGGCCCGGGCTGCCGCCCGCCGAGCCGTTCCCGATCCCCGTGCACACCGGCGACGTGCGGGTGGACGTGCAGGCCGCGCTGGCCATGGTCGCCCCGATCTGGGGCTACGAGCCGCTGCTGGACATCACCGACGAGCGGGCGCGCGAGCAGCTGGCCCGCGCCTCGGTCATGGCCCTGTCGTACGCGGCGCAGTCCGCGCGGGGCATCGGCCGGCCCGCCGTGCCGCAGCACCGCATCGACGAGTGCACGACGATCACCGAGCGCTTCCTCACCCGCTGGCGCGGCGAGCCCGACCCCGCGCACGTCAAGGCGCTGGACGCCTACTGGGTGTCGGCCGCCGAGCACGGCCTGAACGCCTCCACGTTCACCGCCCGCGTCATCGCCTCCACCGGCGCGGACGTCGCCGCGTCCATGTCCGGCGCCATCGGCGCCATGTCCGGCCCCCTGCACGGCGGCGCGCCCGCCCGCGTGCTGCCCATGATCGAAGAGGTCGAGCGCACCGGCGACGCCGAGGGCTACGTCAAGGGCATCCTCGACCGGGGCGAGCGCCTCATGGGCTTCGGCCACCGCGTCTACCGCGCGGAGGACCCCCGCGCCCGCGTGCTGCGGCGGACGTGCCGGGAGCTGGGCGCCACCCGCTACGAGGCCGCGAACGCCCTCGAACAGGCCGCCCTGGCCGAGCTGCGCGAACGCCGCCCGGACCGCGCCATCGAGACCAACGTCGAGTTCTGGGCGGCGGTGATCCTCGACTTCGCCCAGGTCCCGCCGCACATGATGCCCGCGATGTTCACCTGCGCCCGCACCGCTGGCTGGTCGGCGCACATCCTGGAGCAGAAGCGCACGGGCCGCCTCGTCCGCCCGTCCGCGAAGTACGTGGGCCCCGGCCCCCGCAAGCCCTCCGAGGTCGAGGGCTGGGCCGAGATCGCCTGACCCGGCCCACCGGAACTGGGGGTTTCCACCCCGCGTGGCGTGACCCGGGACACCCGGCTGTCACCGCCCGGCCACCCGGCTGCAACACTTAGGGCTCCCGGCAACGGCGCCGGTCGTGCCGACCCCCTCCCCGTGACCGGAGGCTTCGCGATGACCCAGACCGCCGACCCGACCTCGTTGGTCCTGCCCCCCGAACTGCTGCCGTCCGACGGCCGGTTCGGGTGCGGGCCCTCCAAGGTCCGTCCCGAGGCCCTGGCGGCGCTCGCGGCCGAGGGCGCCGCGCTGATGGGCACCTCCCACCGGCAGAAGCCGGTGAAGTCCCTGGTCGGCTCGGTCCGCGCCGGCCTGCGCGAGCTGTTCTCGCTGCCCGAGGGCTACGAGGTCGTCCTCGGCAACGGCGGCACCACCGCGTTCTGGGACGCCGCCGCGTTCGGCCTGGTGCGCGAGCGGGCCCAGCACTTCACCTACGGCGAGTTCTCCTCGAAGTTCGCCAAGGTCACCTCCGACGCGCCGTTCCTGGGCGACTCGATCGTGGTCAAGGCCGACCCGGGCAGCGCGCCCGAGATCGCCTACGCCGAGGGCGCCGACCTCGTCGGCTGGGCGCACAACGAGACCTCGACCGGCGTCGCGGTGCCCGTCTCCCGCCCCGCGGGCTCCGACGGCGCCCTGATCGCCATCGACGCCACCTCCGGCGCGGGCGGCCTGCCGGTCGACCCGGCGGACTTCGACGTCTACTACTTCGCGCCGCAGAAGTGCTTCGCCTCCGACGGCGGCCTGTGGATCTCCCTGATGTCGCCGGCCGCCCTGGAGCGCGTCGCCGAGATCGGCAAGTCGGGCCGCTGGGTGCCGGAGTTCCTCTCGCTGACCACGGCCCTGGACAACTCCACCAAGGACCAGACCTACAACACGCCGTCCCTGGCCACGTTGTTCCTGCTCAACGACCAGATCGAGTGGATCCTGAGCAACGGCGGCCTCAAGTGGGCCGTCGACCGCACCGCCGACTCGTCCTCGCGGCTGTACACGTGGGCCGAGTCGACCTCCTACACGACGCCGTACGTGGCCGACCCGGCCCACCGGTCCCAGGTCGTCGGCACCGTCGACTTCGACGACTCGGTGGACGCCTCCGTGGTGGCCAAGGTCCTGCGCGCGAACGGCATCGTGGACGTCGAGCCGTACCGCAAGCTGGGCCGCAACCAGCTCCGCGTCGCCATGTTCCCGGCCGTCGAGCCGACCGACGTGAGCACGCTGACGAAGGCCGTCGACTGGGTCGTCTCCAAGCTCTGACCCGGACCCACCTGTGGGGGTCGTCCCATCCGGGGCGGCCCCCACAGCCATGACCAGGCACTTCGGGAAGCCGCACCCACCGCCGGCGAGGTGAACCTTGTGCTAACGGAGGTGCGCGGGCCGCCGACATACGGCAAGATCACACGAAGATATCGGCGAACACGGCGAGTCTCCCCCGTCAAGGCGGCGCGCCGCATTAACGTGAGTACTCGGCGAGGTGAGCCATCCGGGAGGCCATGATGCGAGCGTTGCGAGTCATCGGGCTCGAAGACGACGGCAAGTCCGTCATCCTCGAGGACCCGGATCGCGGCGAGCGCTTCGTGCTCCCCGCCGACGAACGGCTGCGCGCGGCGGCACGCGGCGACCTCACCCGGCTCGGCCAGATCGAGATCGAGGTCGAGAGCCAGATGCGCCCGCGCGAGATCCAGGCGCGCATCCGCGCCGGTGAGTCCGTCGCCCAGGTGGCGGCGGCGGCCGGCCTGCCCGCGCACCGGGTCGAGCGCTACGCCTACCCCGTCCTCCTCGAGCGCTCCCGCACCGCCGACCTGGCCCAGCGCGCCCACCCCGTCCGCGAGGACGGCCCGGACGTGCAGACCCTCGGCGAGGTCGTCGCGCACTCCTTCGGCCTGCGCGGCCAGGAGTACGCCGACGTCAGCTGGGACTCGTGGCGTGGCGAGGACGGCCGCTGGGTCGTGCAGCTGCACTGGACCGCCGGCAGGTCCGACAACCTGGCGCACTGGGCCTTCCACCCGGGCGCCCAGGGCGGCACGGTGACCGCGCTGGACGACGGGGCCATGGAGCTCATGGACCCGAACCCCAACCGCACGCTGCGCACGGTCCGGCCGGTGACCCAGCTGGCCCGCCAGGCCCTGGAGCTGGAGAAGCAGCAGGAACCGGAGATCCTCGTCCGCGAGGAACCGGCGCCAACGCCCCCTCCGCCCCCGGTCCAGGAGCCCCAGCCGACGCCGGAGCCCGCACCGGTGGCCGAGGAGCCCGCGCCGGCGGCCCCCGCGCCGCAACAGCCGGCGGCAGGCGCCAAGCAGCAACCGCCCCGCAAGGACCCACCGCCCAAGCGAGGCAAGAAGAACCACCCGATCGTGCCGTCCTGGGAGGACGTCCTCCTGGGCGTCCGCTCCACCCGGGGCTGACCCCGACCGGATCCGGAGAAGGCCCCCGCGCAGCACCTTGGGTTCTAGTGGTCGTCGCAACACCCCAGTTGGGGAGTTGTGGTGGATTTCGAGATCCGGGATCGGTCGGTCAACCTGGGCGGTCGGCGTCT
>NZ_JBEOVG010000055.1:0-59605 GCF_040295345.1 Actinosynnema sp. NPDC002837 | reverse complement strand
AAGCCGGGCAGGCCTGGCGGGAAGAGCGTCCGCCAAGCCTGCCCGGCTTCGACCAGCCTATGGCACCCGAACCCATGTCAAATCGGGCCTAGGTGGGGATGCTGCGGGTCCGTTGTGGGCGGGTGGGGGGTGGTGGACCGGTGGGTGGGTCAGGTCAGGGCGGTGATCAGGCGGTGGCAGCGGATGGGGTCTTCGGTCAGACCCGCGTCCAGGCCCCACAGCCAGTAGTCGATGGCGCGGAAGACGACCCAGTTCCTGGCTTGGTCGCGGTTCAGGTTGGCGGCGTTGACGACGATGTCCAGGTGGGCGGTGATCGCGGTGTCGTCGGGCATGTCGTCGAGCCTCGTCCAGAGGACTCTGGCCAGGTCGTAGGCGATGTCGCCGCGCAGCAGGATCGGGTCGACGGTCAGCCAGGGTTCGCGGGTGCCGGCCAGGACTTGGGCCGAGTGCAGGTCGCCGTTGACGGCGAGCGTGGACGCGGTGGTGACCAGGGTTGCCACCGCCTCCTCCCCCGCGCGGAGGATGGCGCGGTCGAAGGGTTTGCCTTGGCGCAGCCAGTCCGGTTCCAGGCTCTCGGCGCGGGCGAGGGCCAGGTCGGCCGTCGAACGGGCGGTCGGTGGGGCCGGGACGGCCAGTCGTCGGGCCATCACGCCCAGTACCGCCATGGCTTCCTCGGACGGGAGGTCCAGGGCGCTGCGGTGCAGGTCGAGGCGTTCCAGGAGCATGACGCCGGCGGTCGGGTCGGCGTCGACGAGGTGGACGGTGCCCCGGCCCTGCCAGAAGCGCAGGGCTTCGATGTGCGCCCTCACGTCCTCGCTCGGCGCGTTCACCCGCAGCACGAGTGGTGTGCCCTCGCGGGTCACCGGGATGACCAGGGCGTGCGAGCCGTGCCTCACCGGGCCGTCCGGACGCAGGTCCCAGACCTCCAGGCGGTGCTCGATGGCGGTGGGGAGGGTGGCCAGCCAGTCCTGGTCGCGGGGTATCGGCGAGTTGCGGAAGGTCTCGGGGATCACGTGGTGGTCGTGGCCGATTCGACGGTGTCGTGGATGTGCATGACCTCGGTCAACTCGGTCAGCCGGAACAGCTTGTGCACGGAGGGTTGCATCGACGCCATCCGGAACTCCCCGCCCGAGCCGTCCAGTCTGCGGTGCCAGTCGAGCATCAGGGACAGGCCCGTCGTGTCCATGAACGGCACCCCGCTCAGGTCCACCACGACGTTGGCGCCCCTGCTCTCCTCGAGGCGGTCGGACAGCACGGGGACCGTGTCGGCGTCCAGTTCGCCCGACACCGCGACGACCGTCCAGTCGCCCCGCACCTCACTGCGCACCTGCAACTCCATGGTGCACGAGCCTAGCCACCGGATGGGCCCCGTGCCGATACCGCGTCCCGACGGACTGGTCACCGACGTGCCGCCGGACGCCGCCAGGACGCCGGTCGGCGCGACCGCCCGGTGCCACGACCGGTGGATGTGCGACCATGCCGTGACGGCCGATCAACGGGGAGCGGATGTGCGCAACGAGCCAGCAGCGCCGGTGGCCGTGACGCTGCCCGCGTCAGCGGGCTCATCGGCGCGGGCCCGCCAGGTGGTGGGCGACGCGGCGGCGGCCTGGGGGCTGTCGGAGGACGCGGGCGACGACGCCGCCTTGGTGGTGACCGAGCTGGTGTCCAACGCGGTGGACCACGCGACCGGGCCGGTGGGCCTGACCGTCTCGCGGACGGAGTCCGGGCTGCGGATCGAGGTGGCCGACGGGTCGTCCGCCCTGCCCCAGCCCAGACCCGTGCAGGTCGACTCGACACGGGGGCGCGGGCTGATCATCGTGGCCGCCCTGAGCCGGGCGTGGGGCACCGACCCGACCGCCGACGGCAAGGTCGTGTGGGCCGAGCTCGACGGCTGACGCGACGGCGGGGTCACGGTCGCCGCGGTCCCACGGTCGGGTGACGGCCGGACGGGGACGAGCGGCGAAGTCGTCCGCAGGGGCGCCGGTTCCGCGTTCAGGGTGCGGAAAACGGGTATCCCCGGTGCGTCGACTAGTGAGGAGGTCATGTGTCCACCACGACCGAAACCGGTCAGGTGACCGGAACGCAGGACAAGGACTACAACATCATCTGGTTCGTCGAGGCGTGCCTGAGCAACGCGCTGCGGCTGGAGACCTACGTCGCCGACGCCGAGCGCGCGGGCGACCGCGAGCTGGCGGACTTCTTCCGCCGCGCCCAGGGCGAGAGCCGCAAGGGCGCCGAGCAGGGCAAGGCGCTGCTCGCCTCGCGCCTCACGCGCTCCTGAGCGCACGCGGAAGGGCCGCCCTCGATCGTGAGGGCGGCCCTCGGTCGTCTTCGGGCTACTGGCCTTCGCGGAATCGGTCCAGGCCTTCCTTGGCCTTGTCCGTCCCCTTCTGGATGTGCTCGGAGTGCTCACCGCCGGTGCGTTCGTCGACGAACTGGCCGGCCTTGTCGATGCCCTCGTCGGCCTTGTCGCCGTGCTGACCGAGAGCGTCCTTGGCCTTGCCCTTGAGGTCGTCGAACTTGTCGCCAATGCCCATCTGCGCTCGAACCTCCTCCGGGTGTCCCTCGTGGACACACCACAGGTGGGCTACCGCCGTCGTCGGCCGTTGATGCGCTCGGGCCGAGAACTCACCCGGTCGAGTTAGGTCGATGGTCGACGCGTCCGTCCACTTGCGACGGAGGCGCCGGCTCGCTCAGTCGCGGGCTTGGAGCGGGTACTCGGCCGTGCGCTGGTCCTGCGCCCGCTCGTTGCGGGTGCGCACCGGCGCGTCGTCCGCGGGCGGGTCGGGCAGGCCGAGCATCAGCAGCAGCTCGCGGCAGTCGTTCGCGTCGACCGAGTTGTCGGCGACGGTGCGCGCGGCCTGGTTGCGCTGAACGGTCTCGGCCCGGTCGGCCGCGGCCCTCGCGTCGGCGAAACCGACCGCGGCACCCTGTGATCGACCAGGTCTGGTCTGCGTCATGACGACCCCGCCTCCCCTGCCGACAGGGCCGCGCCACGCATGGGGAGAGCGTGGTGGATCGGACCGGCGTGCCTGCGGGCCGTAGGGGTAGATGATGTGAACGGATGGTCCGGCGACAAGCCGGTGCTCCCGTCCCCGGCCCTGAGGTGCGGCCGGACTGGATCGGGGACCGCGCCGGCCGAGTGCCGACAGCTCGTGCCCCAACTCGCCGGACTCTACTCCACGACCCTCGTCGGACGAAGCGCGCCGCCTGTTGTCAACAACCAACCAACTACGGCGAGGTGTTGCCAAGAACCGCCGATCCGCGCTTGACTGGCTGCGCTTCGTCGGAGGTGGACCGGAGGTGGACGTGGTCAACGTCAGAGTCGCGGTGGTCGGTGCGCTGATCGGGTTGGCCGGCCTGGCGGCGCCCGCCGCCGCCGAGCCCCAGGCCGTCGCACTGCCCGTGGTCGACATGGAGTCCGTGCTCAAGGCCGCGCAGATCGACCCGCGCCGGGCCGACTCGGCGATCACGCCGGGCAGCGGCGACAGCGTGCGGCTGGTGGAACGGGCGCTCGCCGCGAAGGGGCACCTCGCCTCGACCTACGTGGACGGGCACTTCGGCACCCGGACGATCGACGCCTACGCGGCCTACCAGCGCTCGCTCGGCTACACCGGGCTCGACGCGTCCGGCATGCCCGGACCGACGTCGTTGCGGCTGCTCGGCGAGACGACCTACACCGTCACCCGCGTGGTGTCGGCGGGCAGCCGGGTGACCTACCACAGCGCGCTGATGAACACCCGCACGAAGGCCATGCTGGTCGAGGCGGAACGGCTGCTGGGCCGGACGCTCGGCATCACGCAGGGCTCGTACAACCCGGGCGGCGTGCCCGGCTCGGCGGGCACCCACGACGGCGGCGGCGCGCTGGACATCTCGGTGTCGGGCATGACCGCGACGACCCGCACGAACGTGGCCAGGGTGTTGCGCCAAGTGGGGTTCGCCGCGTGGATCCGCACGCCCGCGCAGGGCTTCGACTACCACATCCACGCGATCGCGTTGGGCGACCCGGACCTGTCCACGGGCGCGCGGAACCAGGCAGGCGACTACTACCTCGGCTTCAACGGGCTGGCCAACCGCGGTCCGGACGACGGGCCGGTGGTGACCCCGAAGCGGACGTGGGAGGAGTACCAGCGCCTCTGAGCGCCCCTAGGATGGGCTGATGGCCGTCCGAACGGGGTCGCGATGAGCAACGTGGAGACCCACCCGTCCGAGTTGATCTGCGAGAGCACGTCCGGCGTCGCGGCGGTCGAGGTCCTCGACCCCCGCGACGTGCCGCTGGGCGGGCCGCGGGCGATGACCGTGCGCCGCACGTTGCCGCAGCGGTCGCGGTCCCTGATCGGCGCGTGGTGCTTCGCCGACCACTACGGGCCCGACGACGTGTCGGTCAGCGGCGGGATGGACGTCGCGCCGCACCCGCACACCGGGCTGCAGACCGCGAGCTGGCTGTTCAGCGGCGAGATCGAGCACCGCGACAGCCTCGGGGTGCACGCGGTGGTGCGGCCGGGCGAGCTGAACCTGATGACCGCCGGGCACGGCATCTGCCACTCCGAGGTGTCGACGCCGGAGACGACCGTGCTGCACGGCGTGCAGCTGTGGATCGCGCTGCCCGACGCCCACCGCGACGCGCCGCGCGACTTCCAGCACTACGTGCCCGAGGCGGTGGCGCTGGACGGCGCGTCGGCGAGGGTGTTCCTGGGCACGGTCGCGGGTCGGACGTCGCCGGTGCGCACGTTCACGCCGTTGCTGGGCGCGGAACTCGTGCTCGAACCCGGCGCGCGGGTGGCGCTCGACGTGGACGCGGCGTTCGAGCACGGGGTGCTCGTCGACCTCGGCGCGGTGGAGCTCGGCGGCACGGCGCTGGCGAGCGGAACGCTCGGCTACGTCGGCCCGGGCGCGGCGGTGCTCCACCTGGCCAACGTCACCGGGACCCCGGCGCGGGTGGTCCTGCTCGGCGGCGAGCCGCTGGGCGAGGACCTGGTGATGTGGTGGAACTTCGTGGGCCGCAACCACGAGGAGATCGCCCGCTACCGCGAGCAGTGGCAGGCGGCGTCGGAGCGCTTCGGCCGGGTCGAGGGCTACCCGGGCGACCGCCTCCCCGCCCCGCCGCTGCCGATGGGCCGCCTCCGCCCGCGCGGCAACCCGCCGGCCTGACCTGCTCAGCGTCCGCGCACGGGAGACGGGCAACCACCTGGCCTGACGGTCAGGACGGCGTTCCTCCAGGTGACCACGACTGGCAACGAGCGGTGCGGCTTCAACCGGCGGCGCGGGCACGGCGACCCCCGCGCACGACCGGCACGACGAGCGACGCCATGCCGCTGCCGACCGGCCGTCAGGCCTCCGGGACCTTCACGGGCGCGGCGCGTACATGATCACGGCCACGCCGAGCAGGCAGATCGCCGCGCCGACGTAGTCCCACCGGTCGGGCCGGAACTTGTCCACCACCACGCCCCAGGCCAGCGACCCGGCCACGAACACCCCGCCGTACGCGGCCAGGATGCGGCCGAAGTGCGCGTCCGGCTGCAACGTCGCCACGAACCCGTACAGGCCGAGCGCCGCCACGCCCGCGCCGATCCACAGCAGGCCGCGGTGCTCGCGCACGCCCTGCCACACCAGCCACGCGCCACCGATCTCGGCCAACGCGGCCAGCACGAACAACAGCAACGAGCGGACCACGGTCATGGCCGCGACGATAGCCGGCATCCCGCTCTTGACAACACCGGGTTCCGTTGTGAACAGTTGTTCATGAACAGACGTTCACAACCAGGGAGGCACCATGCCGAAGATCGTCAACACCCACCAGGCCGAGGCGTGGAACGGGTACGAAGGCGAGCACTGGGCCGAGAACCACGACCGCTACGACGCCGTGAACGCCGGTTTCAACGACCTGCTGATCGCCGCGGCCCGCCTCTCGCCCGACGACCGGGTGCTCGACATCGGCTGCGGCAACGGCCGGATCAGTTGGCTGATCGCGCCCCACGTCGCCCACGTCACCGGCGTCGACCTGTCCGGACCGATGCTGGCCCGCGCGCGAATGACGGCCACGGGCGTGCCGAACCTGACGTTCGAGCAGGGCGACGCGCAGGTCTTCCCGTTCCCGCCGCACGCGTTCGACGTGGCGGTCAGCCGGTTCGGGGTCATGTTCTTCGCCGACCCGGTCGCCGCGTTCGCCAACATCCGCGGCGCGCTGCGGCCCGGCGGGCGGCTGGCGTTCCTGTCGATGCGCGACCTCGGCGACCTGGCCGAGGTGTTCGCGGCGTTCGGCGGCTCGCCGATGTCCACGTCCACCGAGACCGGACCGCTGTCGCTGTCCGACCCGGCCGTGGTCGACCGGGTGCTCACCGGCGCGGGCTTCACCGACGTGACGGCCGAGGCGGTGGAGGCGGAGCAGGTGTGGGGCCGCGACGTCGCCGACGCGACGGAGTTCATCATGGGCTGGGGCCCGGTGCGGTTCGCCCTGCGCGACGCCTCACCGTCCACTGTGGACCGCATCCGCGACTCCGTCGCCGAGGCGCTGCGACCGCACGCCGACGGTGACGCGGTGCGGCTGCGCGGCACGGCCCGGCTCGTCACCGCGAGGGCGTGACCGTGGCCCGGGTGGTGGTCTTCGGCGGGTACGGCGCGGTGGGCCGGGAGGCGGCGGCCGTGCTGTCCTCGTCGCACGACGTGGTGGTGGCCGGGCGCAACCCGCCGGCGACGGTCCCGGGCGCCACTGCGGTGCGCGTGGACCTCCGAGGCGACGTGACCGGCGTGCTGGACGGCGCCGACGCCGTGCTGATGTGCGCGGAGGTCGACAACGCCCGGATCGCCCGTGCCTGCCTGGACCGCGGTGTGCACTACCTGGACGTGACGGCGTCGCACGGCACCGTCGCCGCGATCGGGGCGCTGGAGGGTGACGCGACCGCGTTGCTCAGCGTCGGCCTCGCGCCCGGCGTCACGAACCTGCTGGCCCGGCACTGCGTGGAGCTGACCGGCGCTCGGGACGTCGAGATCGGCGTGCTGCTGGGCGGCGGAGAGCGGCACGGCGCGGCGGCGGTCGCGTGGACGCTCGACGGGCTCGCCGACCTGGGCCCGTCCTGGCGGGTGGAGTTCCCCGCGCCCTACGGCACGCGGACCGTGCACGGGTTCCCGTTCTCCGACCAGCGCACGTTGCCGGACACGCTCGGCGTGGACCGGGTGCGCACGGGGTTGTGCCTGGACTCCCGGCTGGTGACCGCGCTGCTGCCCGCCGCCGCGCGGTTCGCGCACCGGCTGGGGCCACTGGCGAAGGCGCACGTCGGCGGTGACGGGTTCGCGGTGGCGGTGTCGGCGGGCGGGGTGACGTGCGCGTTCAGCGGGAGGCGGCAGAGCCGGGCCACCGGTGTGGTCGCGGCGCTGCTCGTCGACCGGCTGCCCGCCCTTCCGCCCGGCGTGTGGCACGTGGACCAGGTCGTCGACCCGGTGCCGTTCCTGACCGAGGTCGCGGCCCACGGCTTCGACCTCCACCTACCGCCTACGATGCACCCCGATGGCACCGCGACGAGCAGCAGCACTGCGTGACGGCGACGTGAGCCTGCGCGACCACCTGATCGCCGCGGCCACGCGCCTCATCGCCGAACGCGGCACCGCCGGGCTCACGGTCCGCGACATCGCCCGCGCGGCCGACGTCGCGGTCGGCGTGCTCTACAACCACTTCGCGGACAAGGAGGAGCTGCTCGCGCTGGCCCTGCACGAGCACGTCCGCGAGGTGGAGCGGCGCGTCGGCCGGCCGGCCACCGACGGCACGCTGGCGGAGAACCTGCACGCCTTCGTGACGCACGCGCTGGCCGTGCACGCGGCGTTCCTGCCCGCGTTCGCCGGGCTGATCGGCCACCCCGAGGTGTTCGCCCGGTTCGACGCCCTGCCCAACCCGATGGCCGATGGACGCGGCCTGCACGCCGCCCTGGCCGACTACCTGCGCACCGAACGGGACCGCGGCCGGATCGCCCCGGGCACCGACCTCCACGCCGTGGCCACGCTCGTCGTCGGCGCGTGCCACGAACTGGTCCTCCCCCGCCTCTACCGGGGCCTGACCGAGCCGGTGGACGTGCCGGCGGACCAGGTCGACGCGCTGGTCGCCACCGTCCTGAACGGCATCACGCCGCGCTAGGCGGGTCGTCGCCGTGGTCGTACTCGTCCGGCAGCTGGACGCCCTGCCGCCACTGCAGGCACAGGCCCTCGGCCAGGCGCCGCTCGTCGGCCCTGGTCCGGGGCAGCGGCAGGTGCAGGGCGGTCAGCAGGGCGAACCGACCCAGGTCGAACGCCACGGTGATCGCCTCGCCGTACGCGACCGCGGCGCGCACCGCGCCGGCGTAGGCGAGCCACCCGACGCCCAACGGGGCCAGCGCCAGCAGCCACCACCACCCGCTGCGGGCCAGCAGGCCGGCGGAGGCGACCGCGGTGATCACGCCGGTCAACGCGAGCCGCGCGGTGCTGTCGAGGCTGTCGCGCCGGGCGTCCACCACGGCCCGCACCTGGTCGGTCAGCACGGGGTACAGGCGCGGCCACGCGACGACCGCGTCCCAGCCGTAGTTCGCGCCCGCCCGCTGTTCGGCGGCGGCCAGCACGTTGCCGAGCGTCGTGGCGCGCACGTGCTCCTCGTCGGGGTAGCGCCGTTCGAGCCGCGTGCCAGCCAGGCCGGCGGCGAGGACCTGAGCCGGCGTCGGTTTGGCGTCGCCGGGCAGCTCGGTCTTCTTCACGAGCCTGCCGCGCCGCCACCGCTGCACCACCCGCAGCAGGAAATCCACCGGCGTGAGGAGCCGCGGCCAGTACCCCTCCAGCAGCCGCACCATCGACAGCTGCAACGGCATCAGCGCCACCGCGAGCAGCGTCAGCGCCACCGCGAGAACGACGACCTCGCCCGCGCCGAGCCCGGCGGCGGTCTTCCAGGCGCGCGAGAACGTCAGCGGACCGGGCGCGCCCGCCCAGACCAGCAGGAGCAGGAACACCGCCGCCGCGAGCGAAGGCAGGTAGCTCACGACCACGAAGCGCGGCGAGAACCCCTCGCCCGCCGGTTTGGCCAGTCCGGCGAGCGTCACGGCGCGGCCTCCATCGGACCGTGGCCGTTCGGGCACCCCGGCGCGCCGGACATGCCGACGTGCACGCGGTAGGCCGTGCTCTCGCACGTGCCGCAGGCGAAGCGCAGCAGCGCGTACCGCGTCGACTCGCCGGGCAGGGTCGCGCCGTCGCCCTCGCCCAGCCCGCGCACGGCCGATCGCCCCAGCCGGTCCAGGTGTTCCCGGGTGGTCACGCCGACCTCGCCGTCCTCGACGCGCAGCACCAGCGCCGGCACCGCGGCGTCCGCGGCGAAGACGGTCGCGGCGGCGCGGGCGGCGTCCGCCGGCTCCGTCCCGGGCGGCAGGTCCAGGCACGGCGCGTCCGATCGGGTGGCGCCGGGGTCGACGAGGACTCGGTAGAGCCAGGGCTGACCGGTCATGCACCGGGACGATACCGGGAGTAACGAGCGGTCAGCGGCGTGCGACCCCCATTCAGGGAGGTCGGTGTGGACGTCGGGCAACTGGTCGAGTCGCTGTTCCGGAGGGTCGACGCCTTCCTCGATCACGGGGACGCGGACCCGGTCCTCGCGCCCGAGGCGATCGAGGAAGCCGGCGCGCTCGGGGACGTGGGAGACCCGGACGCGCTCGCGGCCGTGGCGTGGTTGTGCTGGTGCCGGTACTTCGCCGGCGATCCGGGCCCCGACGTCGTGTCCGCCTACCTGGACCGGTTCCTCGCCTTGCGGCCGGAACACCCCGACGCGGTGCCGGACCACCTGGTGGCCGCGCTCGACCTGCTGGACGGCGACGACACCAGCGGCGACGAGTTCGACCCGCACTTCCTCTACAGCCTGGGCGGCGCCTTCTTCCGGCGGTTCGACGCGACCGAGGACCGGCTCGACCTCGATCGCGCGGTGGCGGCGATGACGGCGGCCGCCGCGCGGTTGCCCGCGGACCAGGAGTTCCACGGCGCGGTGCTGTGCCAACTCGGGACGTTCCTGACCCGGCGAGGTCAGTCGGACGCGCCCGACAACCCGGACCACGCCGAAGCCGAACGGGTGCTCACCGCGTCCCTCGCGGCGGCGCGGCCCGAGTGGCGCTACCGGCCGGTGGCGCTGATGAACCTGGTCAACCTGCGGGTCGTGCGGTACGGGAACAGTCCCGGCCCCGAGACCGCCCGCCGGCTGATCGAGGAGATGGCGCGGACGTTGCGCGAACTCGATCCGGGCGACGAGATCCGGGGGCTCACCACCGACCTGGCCGCCGACCTGCTCGTCGACTTGGGCGACCACGTGCGGCTGGAGGAGCCGGACACCATGATCGCCCTGTACCGCCTCGGGGTCGAGGCCACGGAGCCCGGTCAGCCGCTGCACTTCCACGCGCTGAGCGAACTGGGCGGCGCGCTCACCTTCCGCGGCGGCAACGGCGCCGCGACCGCCGACTTCGACGAGGCGATCGAGGTGCTGCGACGCGCCGCGGACCTGGCCGAAGGACCGCTGCTCGCCTTGGCGCGCACCAAGTTGTGCCTCGCCCACCTGGGCCGGTTCGAACGGCTCGAAGACCCGCGTGACATCGCGGACGGCGTCGCGGCGGGGCGTGCCGCCCTCGGTCCGGCGCGCGGCGAGCGGATGTTGACCGACTTCTGCGTGACGAATTTGGCGAGCGTGCTCATCTCGGCGCACGACTCCGGCACGGCCGGCGCGCTGGCCGAGGCCATCGAGCTGCTGCTGACCGCGGCGGACACCGAGGACGCGAGCGTGCGCGCGAGGGCGCGGTCGATGCTCGGCAACGCCTACCGCAAGTCGTTCGGCGAGACGAGCGACCGCACGACCCTCGACGAGGCGATCCGCCGCCACCGGTCGGCGATGGAGGCGTTCCCGCCGGAGCAGTTCGGCTACGCCGACCACCTCAACAGCCTGGCCGCCGCGCTCGTCGAGCGGGCGCGGCGGTTCGGTGGCGACGAGGACCTGGACGAAGCGATCGAGCTGTTCACCGCGGCCGCCGCCCTCATGCCGGACCGGCACCCCGAGCGCTTGATGTACCTGGCGAACCTCGTGCAGGCGCACCTCGACCGGTACGACCGGCACGGTGACCCGGAGTCCGCCGCGCGGGCGTCGGCCATCGCGCGCGAGATCACCGGCGCCGAGGCGCCCGTGGGGATGGCGGCCACCCAGCTCGGGGCGGTCGGCAGCGCGCTGATCACCGCCTACGACTTCGGCGGCGCCCCCGGCGACCTGGACGAGGCGGTGGCGGTGCTGCGGCGCGGCGTCGCGGTCACGTCCGGCCGGAACCCGGCGACGCTGAACCAGCTCGGCAGCGCGTTGATCCGCCGGCACGAGCGGACGGGCGCCGTGGCCGACGTCGTGGAGGCCGTCGAGGCCCATCGCGGCGCGCTGGCGGCGGTCGCGACGACGGACTCGCACCGGGGCGAGTACCTGACGAACCTGTCCAACGCGTTGGAGCACCTCTACCACGTCACCGGCGACCTCGGACACCTGGACGAGGCCGTGCGCGCGGGCATCGAGTCGACCGCGGTGGACGCGGGGTCGCCCACCCGCGTCTCGTCCCTGACGAACCTCGCGAAGGCCTCCGCGGCGCGCTACCACGCCCGCCACGACCCGGCCGACCTCGACCGCGCCATCGAGGTGGAGCGCGAGGCGCTGGCGCTCGTCGTGCCGGGCAACCCGCGGCGGGTGCGGTACCTGTCGAACCTCGGCGGCTCGCTCGCCGACCGCTTCCTGGTCACCGGCGAGGCGGCGGACCTGGACGAGGCCGTCGCCCTGCTGCGGGAGTGCGCCGAGCGCACGACGGCGGGCGACACGAGGCACGCGACGCACCTGTACAACCTCGGTCTCGTGCTGCTCCGCCGCCACCGGGCCGGGCACGACCCGGCCGACCTCGCGGAGGCCGTCGAAGCGCTGTCGGCGGCGGCCTCGGGCACGTCGCCCGCGATCGTGCGGGTGCAGGCGGCGCGGTTGTGGGCCGTGTCGGTCGCCGAGCACGACGTCGCGTCGTCGCTGGCGGGCTACGAGCAGGCCGTGGCGTTGTTCCCGGTGCTCGCGTGGCACGGCCTGCACCGCCAGGACCAGGAACGGCACCTGCTCGACCTGGTGGGCGTCGCCTCCGACGCCGCCGCGACCGCGCTGGCGGCCGGTCGGCCGGAACGCGCCGTCGAACTGCTGGAGCAGGGCCGGTCCGTGCTCTGGTCGCAGCTGCTGGACCTGCGCACGGACTTCCTCGCGCTGCGAGGTGTGCGGCCGGACCTCGCGCAGCGGCTGGAGGAGTCGCGCGACGGCCTGGAGGAGCCCGCGGCGAAGGGCGACGTCGATCCCACGCCTGCCACCCTCGACCGTCGCATGGCGCTGGCCCGGCAGTGGGACGAGACCGTGGCCGAGGTCCGCGGGCTGCCGGGACTGGCGGACTTCCTGCGGCCCCGCCCGTGCGCCGAACTGCTCGGGGCCGCGGCCGAGGGGCCGATCGTGGTCGTCAACGTGAGCACGGTGCGCTGCGACGCCCTCGTCATGACGCCCGAGGGGGTCGACGTGGTGCCGCTGCCGGGCCTGACCGCGCAGGACACCGCCGAGCGCGCGGACGAACTGGCCGCGGCGGCGCACGCCGCGCACGACCTCGCCGGTGTCATCGCGCACAACGCGGTGCTGGACGACGTGCGGGCGTGGCTGTGGCGGGTGGTGGCCGAGCCGGTGCTCGCGCACGTCGGCCCGGCGCCCCGGCTGTGGTGGTGCCCGACCGGCGCCCTGACCCGGCTGCCGGTGCACGCCGCGGGCATCCCCGGCGGCCCGGCGTCCGTACCCGACCTCACGGTGTCGTCGTACACGCCGACGGTCCGGGCGCTTTCCCTGGCGCGCGAGGCGAAAGCGACCCGGGGCGACGGGGTGCTCGTCGTCGCGGTCCCCGAGGTGGAGGGCGCCGTGCCGCTGGACGTCGAGCCGGAGGTCGCCGCGCTCACCGAGCTGTCCCGCGGTCGGTGCACCGTGCGCCGCTCCGCCGACGCGGTGCGCGACCGGGTGCTCGCCGACCTGCCCCGGCACGGCCACGTGCACTTCGCCTGCCACGGCATCGTGGACTCCGCCCGGCCGTCCGCCTCGGGCCTCCTGCTGCACGACGAGCGGCTGACGGTCGCCGACGTGTCGCGGCTGCGACTGGGCGCGGAGCTGGCCTACCTGTCGGCGTGCGACACCGCGAGCGGCGGCGACCTGCCCGACGAGTCGCTGCACCTGGGCGCTGGGCTCAACCTGGCCGGGTACCGGCACGTGGTGGCGACCCTGTGGCCGATCCACGACGCCACCGCCGGCGAGGTCGCCCGCGGTTTCTACGAGCACCTCGGCGCGTCGGCCGCGCCCGACCGCGCCGCGTTCGCGCTGCACGAGGCCGTGCGGGACCTCCGGGCCAAGGGCTGGGACACGCTGCCCGCCATCTGGGCCCCGTACGTGCACGTGGGGCCGTGACCCCAGCGGGTGTCGGGCCGCGTGGCTCACCCGTCCGACCGCGTCGCGTTCGTCGACGCGGTCGGACGCCCCCCTTCCGACACCCGCCGCAGGGTGTCGGCGACGAGCGGCGACCCCGCGTCCCCCTGGAGCACCGGGTCGGCCGGTCCGTCGTCGACGACGATGGCGGAGCGGCGGGCGGCGGCGCGAGTGAAACGGGACGCTGGGACACCGCGGATCCGTTGACCTGCAAAGACGTGGACCGGTGGGACGGCCTGTGGGACGCTGGGTGATCGAGGGGGCGGGGAATGTCGTTATCGGGGCACGTGGGCGCGTTCGCGCGCGCTCTCGCCGAGCTGAAGCGGCGCAGCGGGCGCAGCTACCGGACGTTGGGCGAGCGCACCGGGCTGAGCAGCTCCGGGTTGCACCGCTTCTGCCAGGGCCTCGCCGTGCCGGAGCACTTCGAGGTGGTGGCCAGGATCGCGCGGGCCTGCGGCGCGACCAAGGCCGAACTGGTCGAGCTGCACCGGCTGTGGGCGATGGCGACGTCGGAGACCGCAGGCGCCCACGACGAGCCGGTGGCGCGGCAGCTGCCCGCTCCCCCGGCCAGGTTCGCCGGGCGGGAACGGGAGTTGGCGCACGTCACGGCCGCGCTCGCGGCACAGCCCGCCGCCGTGGTGATCTCGGCGATCAGCGGCGCCGGGGGCATCGGCAAGACCTGGTTGGCGCTGCACTGGGCGCACCGCAACCTGCACCTGTTCCCGGACGGTCAGCTGCACGTCGACCTGCGCGGCTTCGACCCCACCGGCTCGCCGGTGCCACCGGAGGCGGCCGTGCGCGGCTTCCTGGAGGCCATGGGCGTCGCGCCCGCGACCATCCCCACCGACCCGCAGGCGCAGGTCGGCCTGTACCGCAGCGTGATCGCCGGTCGGCGGATGCTCGTGGTGCTCGACAACGCCCGGGACACGGCGCAGGTGGTGCCGCTGCTGCCGGGCAGCCCGACGTGCACGGTGCTGATCACCAGCCGCCGCCGGCTGACCCGCCTGGTCACCGCGCACGGCGCCCGCCACGTCGACCTGGACGTGCTGCCGGTCCACGAGGCGCGCAACCTGCTCGCCCGGCACCTCGGCGCGGACCGGCTGGCCGCCGACCCCCGCGCGGTGGACGACCTGATCGCGTTCTGCGCCGGCCTGCCGCTGGCGCTGGGCATCGTGGCGGCCCGCGCGACCAGCCACCCCGAGTTCTCGCTGTCCGCCCTGGCCGACGAGCTGCGCGACCACGCGGGCCGGTTGGACGCGCTCAACATCGACGACGCCGAGGCCAACCTGCGGGCCGTGTTCTCCTGGTCCTACCGGGCGTTGGCGCAGCGGACGGCGACCGCGTTCGGGCTGCTCGGCCTCGCACCGGGGCCGGACATCGGGCTGCCGGCGGCCGCGGCGCTGATCGGCACGTCCACCGCCGAGGCCCGGGTGCGGCTGCGCGACCTGGAGGCGGAGAGCCTGGTGCAGGAGCACACGCCGGGCCGGTACCGGATGCACGACCTGGTGCGGCTGTACGCGGCCGAGCAGGCGGCGCGCGACCTGGCCGGGCCGGTGCGCGACGAGGCGTCGACCCGGCTGCTCGACTTCTACCTGCACACCGCGTACTCCGGTGAACGCCTGCTCGACCCGCACCGGCCGCCGATCGTGATCGGGCGCCCGGTCGCCGGCGTGGCGCCGCACCCGCTGCCGGACCTGGCCCGCGCGGTGACCTGGTTCGAGGTCGAGCACGCCAACCTGATGGAGGCGCAGCAGCTGGCCGCGCGGGAGGGCAGGCACCCGACGACGTGGCGGCTCGGCTGGGTGATGCACACGTTCCACTACCGGCAGCGGCACCGCCGGGACAACCTCGTCACGTGGCGCACCGCCGTCGCCGCCGTCGAGCAGCTGGACGACCCGGGCGACCAGGCCCGCGCGCACCGGCGGCTCGGCGTGGCGCTGCTGGACGTCGGCGAGCACCGCGACGGGCTGGCGAACCTGCACCGGGCGCTGGAGGAGTTCCACCGGGCGGGCGACGTCGCGGGCCAGGCGCGCACGCACGAGGCGTTCGCCGCCGCCTGGGACCAGCAGGGCGACAGCGAACGCGGGCTGACGCACGCCTACGAGGCGTTGGAGCTCTACCGGGGGCTGGACGACCGGACCCGTGAGGCGAACATGCTCAACTCGGTCGGCTGGTACCACGCGGTGCTCGGCGACCTGGCCCGTGCGGCGGAGTACTGCACGGCGGCGTTGGCGCTGCACCGGCGGGTCGGCTACGCCGACGGCGAGGCGTACACGTTGAGCAGCCTGGGCCACATCGCCCACCGCACCGGCGACCACGCGCGGGCGGTCGAGCACTTCCGCGAGGCGATCGCCGTGCTGCGCAGCCTGAACGACCGCGGCGAGGAGGCGAGCACGCTGGACCTGCTGGCGCAGGCGCATTCCGCGTTGGGGCAGCACGACCAGGCCCGCGAGGCCTGGTCGCAGGCGCTGGAGCTGTACCACTCGCAGCACCGCACCGCCGAGGTCCTGGAGGTCCGCTCACGACTGGCCGCGATCGACACCGTCGCCTGAGCACCGGGGAGCCGCCGGGTAATCCGCCTGACATCCCGGACCGGACACCCCACCCTGTGTCCATGGCACCGGGGATCGACCTGTCCACCATGCGCGACGCGGTCGCACTCTGGAACGTCGACCAGGGCAGCGCCGCCGATGTCGTCCGCGCGGCGTGCGACCTGCTGGTCGCGGGACTGGACGGCCCTGCGCTGTGCACGCTCGCGGCCGTGTCGATCCACCACGCCGGCGAGGACGTGCCACGACTGCTCGAAGCGGCGTTGGCGGACGTGGGCCTCGAGCACCACCCGAAAGGCTCGGCGGCGGCCGGCGAAGCCGTGCTGAAGGCGATGGCGTCGCGCGTCCTGTCGGGGGTCCTCGCACCCCGGGCTCTCGCCGAGTGGGCGCACTCGACCTTCGGTCACGAGACGCTGCCCTCGGCGGAGCGCCTGGCGGAACTGGACGACGCCTACGACCTGTCCGGGTATCCCCCGGGCCTGACCTTCGAGCAGCTGGACACCGAGATCACCGCCGAGGCACGGCGCATCGTGGCGTCCGACTCCACGGCGGTCAGCGGCTGAGCGCGCTTCGGGTGCCGTGCGCGATCTCCAGGTCTTCCCGCGCGGTCACGACGAGGGTCCGGGCCCTCGCGTCCGGCCCGGTGATGTCGGTGTCGCCGTCGGCGCGCTCGTTGCGCTCCGGGTCGACCGCCACCCCGAGGAACGCCAACCGCTCGGCGGCACGGCGGCGCACCGCGGCCGAGTTCTCGCCGACACCGCCGGTGAACGCGAGGACGTCCAGACCGCCGAGCGCCGCGGCCATCGAGGCGATGCCGCCGACCAGCCGGTGGGTGTAGACGTCCAGCGCCAGCACGGCGTCCGGGTCGCCGCCGGCCGCCGCCGCGTCGATCTCGCGCAGGTCGCCGGTGCCGGCCAGCGCGGTGAGCCCGGACTGCTCCTCCAACGCGGTCGCGACCTCGTGCGGGGTCAGCTCCTCGTGCTCCTCCAGCCACAGCACCAGACCGGGGTCGACCGTGCCCGACCTGGTCGCCATCACCAGGCCCTCCAACGGGGTGAAGCCCATGGTGGTGTCGACGCAGCGGCCGTCGGCGACCGCCGCCAGCGACGCGCCCGCGCCCAGGTGGCAGCTGACGAGCCGCCGGCCGTGCGGCACGAGTTCGGCCACCCGGCGCGCGCAGTGTGCGTGGGACAGGCCGTGGAAGCCGTAGCGGCGGATCGCGTACCGGTCCCGCCACTCCCGGGGCACGGCGTACGTGGCCGCCGCCGCGGGGATCGTGGTGTGGAACGCGGTGTCGAAGCACGCGACCGCCGGCACCTCCGGCAGCAGCCGGTGCACCGCGTCCAGGCCCGCCAACGACTTCGGCTGGTGCAGCGGCGCGAGCGAGGTCAGGTCGACCAACGCCTGCCGCACCAGGTCGTCCAGCACGACGGGATCGGTGAACCGCGTGCCGCCGTGCACCACGCGGTGCCCGACGGCGTCCGGTGCGGGCCAGTCCTCCAGCACGTCGGCGAGCCGCTCCGGGTCCGGCTCGACGTCGGCGGTGCGATCCACCTCGTCGTCGGCCGCGAGCAGGCGCAGCTTCAGGCTGGACGAGCCCGCGTTGACCACCAGGACCCGCACGTCAGCCCCACGTCCAGTCGGCGATCGCCGGGTCGTCCTCGCCGTGCTCGCGGGTGTGCTGCCGGGCGGCGAGCCGGGCGTCCGCCATCCGCTGCCGCAGCGACGCCGCCGCGCCGCCCAGCGACGGCACCCGGTCGATCACGTCCATGACCAGGTGGAACCGGTCCAGGTCGTTGAGCATCACCATGTCGAACGGCGTGGTCGTGGTGCCTTCCTCCTTGTAGCCGCGCACGTGCAGGTTGGCGTGGTTCGTGCGCCGGTAGGTGAGGCGGTGGATGAGCCACGGGTAGCCGTGGAACGCGAAGATCACCGGCTTGTCCTCGGTGAACAGCGCGTCGAAGTCGCGGTCCGGCAGGCCGTGCGGGTGCTCGGTGTCCGGTTGCAGGCGCATGAGGTCCACCACGTTGACCACGCGCACCTTCAGGTCGGGCAGGTGCTCGCGCAGCAGCTTCGCGGCGGCCAGGGTCTCCAGCGTCGGGATGTCGCCCGCGCACGCCAGCACCACGTCCGGTTCGCCCTCGGTGGTGCCCGCCCAGTCCCAGATGCCGAGGCCACGCGCGCAGTGCGCGACCGCGTCCGGCATGTCCAGGTACGTCAGCGCCGGTTGCTTGCCCGCCACGATCACGTTCACGTAGTGCCTGCTGCGCAGGCAGTGGTCCGCGACCGACAGCAGCGTGTTGGTGTCGGGCGGCAGGTAGACGCGGACGATCTCGGCCTTCTTGTTCACCACGTGGTCGAGGAAACCGGGGTCCTGGTGGCTGAACCCGTTGTGGTCCTGCCGCCAGACGTGCGACGAGAGCAGGTAGTTCAACGACGCCAGCGGCGCGCGCCACGGGATCGCCCGCGTCGTCTTGAGCCACTTGGCGTGCTGGTTGAGCATCGAGTCGACGATGTGGATGAACGCCTCGTAGCTGGTGAACAGGCCGTGCCTGCCGGTGAGCAGGTAGCCCTCCAGCCAGCCCTGGCACAGGTGCTCCGAGAGCACCTCCAGCACCCGGCCGTCCGGCGCGAGGTAGTCGTCGCCGGGCACGGTGTCCGCCCGCCACTTGCGGCCGGTCACCTCGAACAGGGCCGACAGCCGGTTGGACGCGACCTCGTCCGGGCCCATGACGAGGAAGTTGTCCGGGTTGAGGCGCACCACGTCGCGCAGGAACCCGCCGAGGACCCTGGTCGCCTCGCTGCTCCCGACGGCGGGCCGTTCGACGGTCACCGCGTGGTCGCGGAAGTCGGGCATCCGCAGGTCGCGCAGCAACCGACCGCCGTTGGTGTGCGGGTTGGCGCTCATCCGCCGGTCGCCGGTGGGCGCGAGGGCGCGCAGCTCGGGCACGAGCCTGCCGTCGTCGTCGAACAGCTCCTCGGGCCGGTAGCCGCGCAGCCACTCCTCCAGTTGCGCGCGGTGCCCGTCGTCGGTGCGGGTGGCGGCGAGCGGGACCTGGTGGGCGTGGAACGTGCCCTCGACCCGCTGCCCGTCCACTTCGCGCGGTCCGGTCCAGCCCTTCGGGGTGCGCAGCACGATCATCGGCCACGGCGGGCGCCGTCGCGACTGCTTCATCTCGGCGATGTCGTCCAACACGGTGTCCAATGTGGACGCGAGCTGCTCGTGCACGGCCTTGGGCTCGTCGCCGACGACGAAGTGCGGCGTGTGGCCGTAGCCGCGCAGCAGGGAGGCCAGTTCGTCGTCCGGGATGCGCGCCAGCACGGTCGGGTTGGCGATCTTGTAGCCGTTGAGGTGCAGCACGGGCAGCACGACGCCGTCCCGGGCGGGGTCGAGGAACTTGTTCGAGTGCCAGCTCGCGGCCAAGGGCCCGGTCTCCGCCTCGCCGTCGCCGACCACGCACAGCGCCAGCAGGTCGGGGTTGTCGAACACCGCGCCGTAGGCGTGCAGCAGGGCGTACCCGAGCTCGCCGCCTTCGTGGATGGAGCCGGGGGTCTCCGGTGCGACGTGGCTGGGGATGCCGCCGGGGAAGGAGAACTGGCGGAACAACGCGCGCAGGCCGTCGAGGTCCTCCCCGACGCCCGAGTAGACCTCGCTGTAGGTGCCCTCCAGGTAGGCGTTGGCGACGAGCCCCGGGCCGCCGTGGCCGGGCCCGGCGACGTAGAGGGCGTTCAGGTCGCGTTGCCGGATGGCGCGGTTCATGTGCGCGTAGAGGAGGTTGAGGCCGGGTGTCGTGCCCCAGTGGCCGAGCAGGCGGGGCTTGACGTGCTCGGGGCGCAGGGGTTCGCGCAGCAGCGGGTTGTCGAGCAGGTAGATCTGCCCGACGGACAGGTAGTTGGCCGCACGCCAGTAGGCGTCCAGCAGGTCCAGGTCGTCCGCGGTCCGCTCGGTCGACGGCATCCTCCGACGCTAGCTCTGATCACGGGGGTCCGAAACTCGGCGCGGGGCGTGGACGGGCGGGAACGAAGGCCTCGGGTGACGATGGGGCCCGGAGGTGGGGATGTCCGAGGTCGCCGGCACTCGGCAGGCGGGGTTGACCTCGGCGGAGGTCGCGGAGCGGGTCGCGGACGGGCGGACCAACGCCGTCGCGTCCCGCACCAGCCGCGGTGCCGGGCAGATCGCGCGGGCGAACGTGATCACGCCGTTCAACGGGCTGCTGACCGCGTTGTTCCTGGTCGTCCTGACCACCGGGCGTTGGCAGAACGGCCTGTTCGGGCTCGTCGTGGTGGCCAACACGGCGATCGGCGTGGTCCAGGAGCTGCGGGCCAAGCGCACCCTCGACCGCCTCGCCGTGCTCAACGCGCCACACGCCCGGGTGACCCGCGACGGTGTGACGTCCGAGATCGGGGTCGAGGAGGTGGTGGCCGACGACCTGATCGTCCTCCGCACCGGGGACCAGGTCGTCGCCGACGGCGTGGTCACCGACGCCGACGGCCTGGAGGTGGACGAGTCGCTGCTCACCGGCGAGTCCGACCCGGTGCACAAGGCCGTGGGCGACGAGGTGCGCTCCGGGTCGGTCGTGGTCGCCGGATCGGGCCGGTTCCAGGCCACGGCGGTCGGCGCGGACGCCTACGCGACCCGCCTCACCGCCGACGCCCGCCGGTTCACGGTGGTGCGGTCGGAGCTGGTCGCGGGCACGAACAAGCTGCTGCGGTGGATCTCGCTGATGATGCTGGTGGTCGGCCCGCTGCTGCTGTGGGGCCAGCTGCGCAGCCCGGACACCGACGACTGGCAGGAGGCGATGACCGGCGCGGTCGCGGCGCTGGTCGGCATGGTCCCCGAAGGCCTGGTGCTGCTGACCAGCCTGGCGTTCATGGTGGCCGCGGTGTCCCTCGCGCGGAAGCGGACGCTGGTGCAGGAGCTGCCCGCCGTGGAGGTGCTGGCCCGGGTCGACGTCGTCTGCCTGGACAAGACCGGCACGCTCACGCACGGCGACATCGTCTTCGAGCGGCTGATCGCGGACGGCCCGCAGGACGACGTGCGGGAGGCGCTGGCGTTGCTGGCGACGGCTCCCGACGCGAACGCGACCTCCGCCGCGTTGGCCGACGCGTTCTCCTCCACCACCTGGCGGCGCACGGGCGGCGTGCCGTTCTCGTCGGCCCGGAAGTGGTCCTCCGTGGACACCGACGGGCACGGCACGTGGGTGCTCGGCGCGCCGGAGGTGGTGTTCCCCGGAGGCGGTCGGTTGTCCGAACGCGCCGCCGGCATCGCCGCGCAGGGCAGGCGCGTGCTGGTGCTCGCCTCCGCCCGCTCCCCCGCCCGGGACTCGGCGCTGCCCGCCGACCTCGACGGACGGGCGCTCGTCGTGCTCGCCGAGCGGATCCGCGACGACGCCGCCGACGCGGTCCGGTACTTCGCCGAGCAGGGCGTCACGCTGCGGGTGATCTCCGGCGACAACCCGCGCACGGTCGGCGCGGTCGCGGTGTCGGTCGGCGTGCCCGGCATCTCCGACGCGGGCGAGGCGGTGGACGCGCGCACGTTGCCCGACGACCCCGACGCGCTCGCCGACGTGCTGGAGACCTCCGCCGTGTACGGGAGGGTCACGCCGCAGCAGAAGCGGGCGGTCGTGGGCGCGTTGCAGCGGCGCGGGCACGTGGTCGCGATGACCGGTGACGGGGTCAACGACGCGATGGCGTTGAAGGACGCCGACATCGGCGTGGCGATGGGCAACGGGGCCGCCGCGACCAGGGCGGTGGCGCAGCTCGTGCTGCTGGACAGCCGGTTCGCGCACCTGCCGGACGTGGTCGCGGAGGGTCGGCGGGTGATCGCCAACATCGAGCGCGCGGCGAACCTGTTCCTGGTGAAGAACGTGTACTCGCTGGTGCTGGCGCTGGTCGTGCTGGCGAGCGGGCTCGCCTACCCGTTGGCCCCGATCCAGCTCACCATGATCTCGACGTTGACGATCGGCGTCCCGGGCTTCGTGCTCGCCCTCGCCCCGAACCGGCGTCGTTACGTGCCAGGGTTCCTGGGGCGCGTGCTGCGGCTGGCCGTGCCGATCGGTGTGGTGATCGGGCTGGCGGCGTTCGGCGGCGACCTCGCGATCCGCTCGCTCGACCCGGGCGGTGGCCGGGTGGCCGGTCAGACGGTGGCGACGGTCGTGGTGCTGGTGGCGTCGTTGTGGACGTTGTCGCTGCTGGCGCGGCCGTTGACGGGGTGGAAGGTGGCACTGCTGGCGGGCTTGACGACGGCGGCGGCGGTGATCCTCACCGTGCCGGTGCTGGCGACGGACGTGTTCCTGCTGCACGTGACGCCGCAGCGGCTGTTCGTGGGCGTGGTCGTCGGCGCGGTGGCGGCGTGCTCGGTGGAACTGGTGGGCCGGATCAGCCGCCCAACCGCATCTTGACCTGCGCAGTGGTGCCGTTACGCGCCGACCGTGCCGTCGATGCCCTCGCGCAGGAAGTCGGCGTGGCCGTTGTGCCGGGCGTACTCGTGGATCACGTGGAGCATGACCAGGCGCAGCGACACGTCCTCGCCCCAGCGCTCGTGGTGGCCCGTGACGTCGAGCGACTCGGCCTCCCGCTCGATGCGACGGGCGTGCTCGACCTCGGCCTGCCAGGCCTCGAACGCCTCGGACCTGGTCGCGGTCGAGGCGTCGTAGGCCACCTGGAAGTCGCCGTCGGGCGACCACACCAGCGGGACGTCCTGGTGGTCGATCACGCGCCGGAACCAGGTCCGCTCGACCTCGGCCAGGTGCCGGACCAGGCCGAGCAGGGTGAGCGTGGACGGCGGCATGGAGCGGCGGCGCAGGTCCTCGGTGGACAGGCCGTCGCACTTCATGGCCAGGGTGGCGCGGTGGTAGTCGAGGAACGCGCGCAGGGTCTCGCGTTCGCCGGCGCGCAGGGGTGGGCCGACGCGTTCGGTGGTCATGGGCCCATCGTGCCCGCAGGGCTAAGGTCGCCTGCCATGGACCCGCTGGTGCCCCGGTACGGGGGCGGATCGCTGGCCGACGTCGTGCCGTCGTTGCTGGCCGGGCTCGGTGTGCCGGGGATGGTGGACGTGCTCGGCATCTCCGGCCCGTCCCGGGTGTGCGTGCTGCTCGTGGACGGTCTCGGGTGGCGGTTGTTGCGGGAGCACGAGGCGGACGCGCCGTTCCTGTCGTCGTTGGCGGGTCCGCCGATCACGGCCGGGTTCCCGTCGACCACGGCGACCAGCCTGGCCGCGTTGGGCACCGGGGTGCCGACCGGTGAGCACGGGCTGGTCGGGTACTCGTTCGCCGACGGTGGCGAGGTGCTCAACGCGCTGCGGTGGTCGCGGTACGGGGCGACCCCGCACGTCGACTTGCGGGACGTGCTCGTGCCGGAGGAGGTGCAGCCGCGGCGGACGGCGTTCGAGGCGGCGGCCGAGGCCGGGGTGGCGGTGCGGCTCGTGCTGCCGCGCGAGCAGAAGGGCAGCGGGCTGACGCGGGCCGTGCTGCGGGGTGGGCGGTTCCAGGGCGTGCTGGGGTTCGGCGACCTGGTGGCGCGGGTGGCGCAGGTGATGCGGTCGGACGACCGGGTGCTCTGCTACGCCTACCACGCCGACCTGGACGCGCTCGGGCACGTGTACGGGCCGGGCAGCCAGGCGTGGCGGTGGCAGTTGCGGTTCGTCGACCGGTTGGCGGCGGCGGTGGCCGACGGGTTGCCGGCCGGTGGGGCGTTGGTCGTGACGGCGGACCACGGGATGGTGGCGGCGGACGACCGGGTCGACTTCGACACCGACGACGTGCTGCGGGACGGTGTGCGGGTGCTCGGCGGCGAGGCCCGGGTGCGGCACGTCTACACGTCCAAGGCGGAGGCGGTGCGGGCGCGGTGGGCCGAGCGGTTGGGTGATCGCGCGTGGATCGCGACGCGCGCGGAGGCCGTGGCGGCGGGGTGGTTCGGGCCTCGGGTGGAGGACCACGTGCTGCCGCGGATCGGCGACCTGGTGGTGGCGGCGAAGGGGTCTCTGGCGGTGGTGCGTTCGACAGTGGAGCCGGGACTCACTACCTTCATCGGGCACCACGGCTCGCTGACGGAGGAGGAGCAGCACATCCCGGTCCTGAACACGATCGGGTGATCATGGCCCGAAGATGTACGGAAACAGTGTTCTCGTACATCGGTTGGATAGACCGAGCGCCGACCAGCCCCGCCCCGTCACCACAGGGCCCCGGCGAGGTCGCCGTCACGTGAGCTCCTCGCGCCGTCACGTGAGCTCCTCGCGCCGTCACGTGAGCTCCTCGCACAGGGCCCAGATGGCGTCCCGGTTGCGTTGGTCGAGGACCGCGTCGGGCCACGACGCGCGCCGGCAGCGGCTGGTGAAGTAGGCCCCGTGCACGCCCTGCGCCTGCGGGCTGGAGGCGAGGTAGATGCTGGATCTCGACGCCTTGACCACCGCCCGGTGTCCGTACAGGACCGGCATGGCCAGCCGCAGCAGCGGCACGATCGGTCGGGCCGGCGGCGGGTAGGCGCCGATGGTCAGGCTCTTGTTCATCGAGGTGTAGGCGTGGCCGGGGTAGGCCACGTTGAGGGTCACGGCGGTCCCGGCCAGGCGTTCGGCGAAGGTGTGGCTCATCGCCATCAGCGCCACCTTGGTCTGGTTGTAGAACGACAGCCCGACGTACGACTTCTCGCCCTGCAGGTTGTCCAGGTCGATCCGTCCACGTGGGACACCACCGGTGATGTTGATGATTCGGCCGGATGCGGCGGTCAGGGCCGGCAGCAGGAGTCGGGTGAGCGCGTAGGGGGCCAGGACGTTGGCGGCGAAGGCGGTCTCGATGCCGTCTTCGGTCAGCTCCCGCCGCTCCTTGGTCACCCCCGCGTTGTTGATCAGCACGTCCACGCGGTCGCACCGGGTGGCGACCTGCTCGGCGAGTCGGCGCAGGTCGCGCTGCCGGGTCAGGTCGGCGGTCAGCACGTCGACGTCGCCGTTGCCGGTGTCGCGGCGAAGTTCGTCGGCGGCCGCGTCGGCTCGGCCCTGGTCGCGGCCGACCAGGATCACCCGGGCGTTCAGCCGGGCCAGCCCGCGGGCGGTTTCCTTGCCGATCCCGCCGGTGCTGCCGGTCACCACGACGGTCTTGCCGGTCAGGGTCATCGCTGCCTTCTCCCCTCGTGCAGGTCGGTCCAACTATATGTCACCCGGTGACAAGTTTGACACCCGATGTCGCGAAGTAAACTCCGGTGCATGGCAGCAGGGCTACGGGAACGCGCCCGACGGGCGGTACGCGCCGAACTCGCGCAGATCGCGTTGGGCCTGTTCGCCGAACGCGGGTTCGACGAGACCACCGTCGGCGAGATCGCCGAGTCCGCGGGGCTGACCAAACGGAGCTTCTTCCGGTACTTCCCGGCCAAGGAGGACGTCGTCTTCGCCGGCACCGACGTCACCGGCGAACAGGTCGTCCAGGACATCCGCGCCCGGCCCGCCGACGAGGACCCGTGACAGTCCCTGCACCAGGTGCTGCGGCAGTGGCAACAACAGATCCGCGCGTCCGAGCAGGCGCTGGCGAGCCTCCGCCTGATCGAGTCGACCCCGTCGCTGCGCGCCCGCCTCCACCAGAAGCGGGCGCAGTGGCGCCAACAGGTCAGCGACGCGCTGCGCGACCGGCCCGGCGCCGACCTCGACCCCTTCACCGCCGACCTGCTCACCAACGCCGCGACCGCGGTCCTGGACACCGTCTCGCAGGAATGGCTGCGCACCGGCGGCGCCGCCGACCGGGCCGCACTGCTCGACCGCGCCTTCGCCACCCTGCGGCCAACGCGGTCGTGAACGACGGCCGGCCACCCCGCCCGTCACCGCGACAGCCGCTCGGAGCGGGCTCGGCATAGCATCACGTGTCGGCCGCCAGGGGACGCCGGGCGCTCCAGGGGGGCGCCGGGCCGTGCCGGGAGGCCGCCGACACGACCGCGGCCGGGGACGGGAGGCGACGAGTGGAGCACGGGTCGCCGGTGGTGGACACGTCGGTCGCCGGGGTCGTGGAGGCCAGGTGGGGTGTCCGCCCGGAGCCCGCGATCGCGCGGTACGCCGAGCCGGGCTGGCAGCTCTCGCCCCTGCCCATCGACCGGCGGTGCCCGAAGTGCGAAGGCGAACTGCACGGCCTCTACCGCGCCCACCCGGATCGCGGCAGGCAGCAGCTCCAGGCCGCCGTCGTGTGCCCCGCGTGCCCCGCGTCGTTCACGCTGCGGGAGTTGAAGCTCGCGCAACGCTCGGTGCTCGGCGACCTGCGCCCGGCCGCCGTCTCGCGCCGCCTCGCGGAGGACGCCCAGCTCGAAGCCCTGGCCCGCAACTCGCGCGCGGTCCGCCCACCGGCCGCCGATCGGCCCCGGAGCGCGCCGGCCGAGCCCGACGGACCACCGCGGAAGCCGTCGACTCGCCCTGCGGCATCGGAGCCGGGTTCGCGGCGACCGGAGTCCGGCGCCGGGTCGCCGGAGGACGGTTCGCGACGGCCGGGGGCGGCGGGTTCCGGGCGACGGCGGGCGGAGTCGCGGCGGGCGGAGCGGGCGCGGGACGACGCGGATCCGCGACGGGCGGGCGGATCGCACGGTGAGGCGGAGGCCGAGTCGCCTGCGACTGAGGGTGGTGCGCGGGGCGGGGCGGCTGCGGACGCCGGGGTGGAGGCGGCGGACGGCACGGCCGACAGCGCGGGTCAGGCGCGGGTTCGGGTGGGGCGGCGGGTGTCCACCGTGGCGATGGCGGCTCGGATCCGGTCGATCCTCAGCGGGTCGGAGGTTGCGCCGGCGGCCCGTTCGGCGGCGGTGCCCGTGTTGCCGCCGGCGTTGGCGGCGTTGGAGTCGCGGCCCGTCTGGTGGTGCAAGACGGTCGACCCGGCGTTCGACCTGACCGACGTGCCGGCCGGCGTGGACGCTCGGGTCGTTTTGCCCGATTCATCCGAATTCACCCCTGTGAAGGAACGACTCGAAGCGGCCGGGGTGCCGTTCCGCGCCATCCGCCACTGGCTGGAGCAGGAAGAAGTGTCCGCGACCGCCGCCACCGCCTGGCTGTCCGATGTCGGCGGTGTCGTGCCCGAACGGTGCGAGTCGGTCGTCGGCGACGGAGCCCGAGCGGCTCGCCTGGCCTTCGAGATGCTGTGGGACCTGCACGAACCGACCGACGCCGACGTGCCCGACCCCGTTCCCGTCGCACGGCACGTGCCCGCCGACTGGGCGCGGTTCCTGCCCTTCCCCGTGCTCAACCCCGCCCAGGCCCAAGCCGCGCCCCACCTGGTGGACGGCGACTCCCACCTGCTGATCACCGCACCGACCGGCGCGGGCAAGACCGCGATGGGCATGCTGGCCGTGCTGAAGGCGATCCTGCACGAGGGCCGCAAGGCCGCCTGGCTCGTCCCCCAGCGCTCGCTCACCGACGAACTCGACCGAGAACTGGAGACCTGGCGCGACGAGGGCCTCCGCGTCGAACGCCTCTCCGGCGAGTACGCCGTCGACGTCGAGGCCGTCAAAGCGGCCGACCTCTGGGTCGCCACCACCGAGAAGTTCGAGGCGATCTGCCGCGCGTCGTCCCTGCAGGCCGCGCTCGGCGAGGTCGGCTGCCTCGTCGTGGACGAGGTCCACCTGCTCGGCAGCCCCAACCGCGGCGCGTTGCTGGAAGCCCTGCTGGCCCGGGTCCGCGGCATCGACTCGCCGGTCCGGATCGTGGGGCTCTCGGCGACCGTGTCCAACGCCGCCGAGGTCGCCGAATGGCTGGAGGCCGACCTCGTGGCCACGACCTGGCGGCCGTCCAAGGTGACCTGGCAGCTCCCGACGATCCCGGCGGCCTCCGGCTTCACCGCGAACAACCGCCTGCGCGAACAGGTCGTGCTCGACCTGACCCGGCGGCACACCGCCGAGGGCGGCAGCGTGCTGGTGTTCTGCGGCTCCAAGCGCAACGTCCGCTCCACCGCGATGGCGATCGCCGCCGACCGGGGCGCGCCCGTGCACACCGTCGCCCCCGACGACGTCGACGGCCTGACCAAGGCGTGCGCGGAGGTCGGCGTCCGCCTGCACTACGCCGACTACGAGCACAAGCACGCCGCCGAACGTGCCTTCCGCGCACGTGAGGCGGACGTCCTGGTCGCCACGTCCACCGTCGCCGCCGGCGTGAACCTGCCCGCACGGGCGGTGATCGTGCGCGACGTCTCCATCGGCGGCGAGCCGATCGACACGTCCACCGTGCTGCAGATGTTCGGCCGGGCCGGCCGCATCGGCGCGGGCGAGACCGAGGGCTGGTCGTACCTGGTCGTCGACGAGACGCAGCGCGCCGACTGGCAGACCAGGCTGGTGGCCGGGTACTCGGTGTACTCGCGGATCCGCGACTCGCTGCCCGACCACGTGCTGGCCGAGGTGCTCCAGGGCCGGATCGGCACGACGGACGACGCGCAGGCGTGGTGGGTCGAGACGCTCGCGCACGCGCAGGGCGACGACGACCTGGAGCCGGTGCAGGAGGCCGTGGCGTTCCTGGTGGACGAGGGCCACCTGACGGCGACCGGCGACCGGCTCGACATCACCGAGCTGGGCCGGCTGACCGCGCGGATGATGGTGTCCACCCACACCGGCCACCGGTTGCGCCGCACGCTCGGCCTGCTGCCCGTGCCGCACGACCCGGACGAGGCGGAGAACGCGCTGAGCCTGGTCCTGTCGGTCGCCGTGCGCGACCTGGCGGGCATCCCGGTGCCGGAGCCGGTGCGGCCGGCCGTGGCCACGGTGATCAAGGCGGGCGGCAAGACGTCGCAGATCACCAACACGACGTCGGTCAAGGGCCTCGGCTCGCAGACGACCACCGCGCCGGGCGACCTGGCGTGGGCGGCGCTGCTGCTCGCGGCACGGTCGCCGCACCTGTTCGACTCGCCCGGACGGCGGGTGGCCGGCGGCATCCCGCTGGCCACCCTGCACCCGGTGTACGAGCAGGCGCCGAGGTTCCTGGCGTGGCTGGCCGCGCAGGGCGTGCTGGGCACCGTGCACCCGTGGATCGCCGTGGTGGCCGCCGACCTCGACCACCGCGTCCGCTGGCGGAGCCTCGCCCCGGGCCGCGGCGCGGGCCGGCTGCTGTGGATGTGCGAGGAGATGGCGACCCGTGCCCACCTCAGGGAGGTGGTGCCGGGCCTGTGGCGCTCGGCGGTCGCGCGGGGTCTCCGCGCGCCGGACTGGCCACCGGGGCGTTCGCCGGCGGGCTGCGTCCTGGACCACGCCGGCTACACCGCGCTGCTGCGCGAACGCACCACCAACCACACCCTGACCGCGCACGCAGACCACGCCACCGTCACCGGCGGCACAGGCGCGACCGCGATCGCCTGGCGCGGCCGGACCTGGACCACACCGACGACCTCCGCGACCGTCCCCTACCCACCGGCGGACGACGACGACCCGAGCGAAACCGGGGTAGCCGTCTTCACCCGCCGCGGCGACTACCGCGCCACCGGCTGGCTCGCCGCCTACACCGGCCTCTCCACCGAAGACACCCCACCACCACCGGCACGCCCCCGCCGTGGACTCGGCCGCTGACTACCCGCGATCGAGCGCCTCGGCCAACACCGGCGTGAGGCTCCGGCTGAACGCGGCGTTGAGGTGGTCGGGGTCGTAGTACACGGCGATGTTGCCGACCACCCCGTGGCACTTGTGCTCGTCGCAGAAGTAGTCGGTGAAGTCCGCCAACGACACCATCGCGTTGTCGCTGGTCCGCGCGACCTCCGACAACGGGTCCGGGGGCTGCGCCGTCACGCGGTCCACCGCGCACACCCCCGGATCACCGGGGTTCAGCGCCACGCACTGGTGGTCGCGCACCTCGCCGTTCAACGGCGGGTCGCCCAGCACGACCACGCGCGCACCCGCGTCGGTCCACCGCTTCCAACGCGGTTCGAGCCCGTCCCGGTACTGCTCGGTCTGCGAACGGCCGCTGCCGTCGTCCACGAGCTCCTTGCGCGCGTAGAACGAGGTCAGCACCAGCGACGGCGAGTCCTCCGCGATCTCGTCGGTCATCCGCGCGGACCAGTCGGCGCACTTGCGCCTGGCCTCGTCGGTCGCGGCGCCTCGGTAGCCGACGAAGTCGACCTCCGCGAACGGGCACCCGCCCAGGTAGGCGTACTTGAGCACCCAGCCCCGCTCACGTGCCAGGTCGACCACCGGTGGCTGCCACTGCTGGGCGTGCGAATCGCCGACGAGCCAGAGGACCCGCGCCGACGCCGACCCACCGCTGTAGTCGCACACCGAGACGTCGGCCACGCCCTCGACACCGCCACAGCCGGGCGGCGTCTTGAAGTACTCGTTGGCGGGCCCCATGTGCACGACCTCCGCCGGGCCCAACGGGTTCGGGCAGCCGTTGGTGGGGATCAGGGCCTGGCCGCCGACGCACACCCCGACGCCGTGCTCCTCGGCTTCCCGCTCCGCCTGCGCGACGTGCCGCCCGTACGTCCAGTTCAACCCGGCCGCGGCCGCGGAAACGACGAGGAGGCCGACCACCATCGCGGCGAACGTGCGCCCGGTCCCGAGGCGGACCGCGATGCCCTTGTCCTCGACCAGGACCTTCGACAGGTACGCCGCCACGAGCGACGCCCCGAGCACCGCGAGCAGCAGTGGCGTGGTCATCCGGCCCGCCTGCAACGCGTCGGCGAACACGAACGGCGCGACCATGATCAACGGCCAGTGCCACAGGTACAGCGAGTAGCTGATGCCGCCCAGGAACTGCACCGGCGACGACGCCGTGACCGCCGCGTGCCACTGCCGCCCGGGGCGCTGCCCCGCCGCGATGACGAGTGCCGTGCCGACGGTCGGCACCAACGCGAGGTAACCGGGGAACGGCGTTGCGTGGTCGTAGTGGAACGCCGACGCGAGGATCATGGCGAACCCGATCGCCGAGGCCGCCCCGGCCAGCCGCTTCGACAGCTCGACGCCGGTCAGCGCGATGAGCGCGCCCAGCGCGAACTCCCACACGCGGCCCTGGGTGACGAAGTACGCCTGGTTCGGCTCGACCTGCGTGTAGTGGACGCTGAACGCCAACGACGCCGCGCCGACCAACGCGATGCCGACGACCTGCGCCCGCCGTCGCCGGACCTTGAACAACACCACCAGGAGCAACGGCCAGACCAGGTAGAACTGCTCCTCCACCGACAGCGACCAGTAGTGCTGCACGAGGCTGGCGGCCGTGTTGGCCGCCGAGTAGTCGACCGACTTCGCCGCGAGGAGCCAGTTCTCCCAGTACAGGGCGGCGGCGACCGACTCGGCCGCGGTCGCCTCCCAGCGCGGGTACGGCAACAGGAGGTACGCGGCGACGACGCTCACGCCGAGCACGAGCAACGCGGCGGGCAACAGCCGGCGGATGCGGCGGGCGTAGAAGCGGCCGAGGCGGACGCGGCCGGTCGAGGTGATCTCGCGGTCGAGGTGCGAGCTGATCAGGTAGCCGGAGATGACGAAGAACACGTCGACGCCGACGTAGCCGCCGGTGAGACCGCTCGGCCAGAGGTGGTTCACCACCACGGCGAGCACCGCGACGGCGCGCAACGACTGGATGTCGGTGCGGAACGCCGACTGTCTTCGCGCCTCCACGGGGGCGTGTTCCTCGACGACTGTACTCACTCTTCAGCCTGTCCCTCGAACGTGTCGCCTGGCTACAGGCTGATTGGCGCAGGAGAGTACCTGATCAGCTGCGCCGACCCAGCCACTTGTGCCGGAAGCCCGAGTTCACGGCCCCTTGGACGAGCGGGTAGCCGCCGGGGTTGGTCAGGCCTCCCGCCGCGGCACGGGTCACGGTCGTGTGATGCCCAGGTCCTCCACGGTGATCGGCTCGGCGATGTCGGCGCTGTCCGCGTAGATCCACAGCGCGCCCAGGTCGGTCTGCCAGTTCGGCTCCCGGCTGCCCGTGCGCAGCAACGTGTTCCGGCGGATCGAGGTGGTGCCGGCCAGGGGCACCGGGTCGACCTCGTGCCGACCGCGATACCCGGCGCCGAGGTCACGGTGTCCGCGACGTGGTCGCCTTCCGCGCGGTTGCCGGTGCCGCGCTGCGGTCGTGGAGCCTGGACGGCGCGGCGGTGCCCGACGACGTGTCTGTGGTGGGGTTCGACGACCTCGACCTGTGCGAGTACGTGACGCCTGGGTTGACGACGGTTGCGCAGGACGTCGCGGGCAAGGCGATCACGGCGATGCGGATGCTGCTGGACTCGGTGGAGACGGGCGAGTTGCCCGAGGAGCCGGTGACGATGGGCGTCCGGCTGGTGGAGCGCGAGTCCACCGCGCCCGTGGGCGGTCAGCCGGCGCGGCGGCGTCGGCCGTAGTCGCCCGGGGTGGTGCCGCGCCAGCGGCGGAAGGCGTGGATGAAGGCCGCCGCCTCGGCGTAGCCCAGGCGTGCCGCGATCCGTTCCACCGGCAGGTCGGTCGTGGTCAGCAGCTCCTCCGCGCGCGCCGCCCGCGCCTCGTCCAACAGCTCCTGGTAGCCGGTGCCGCGGGCGGCCAGCCTGCGCCGCAACGTCCGCGCGCTCATCCCCAACTCCCCCGCCACCTCCGCCACCGTGACGTCGAAGGCGTCCGACCCGGCCAACCGCGACCGCACCGCCGCCACCACCCCGAGCCGGTCCCGGCGGCGGGCCACCAGGTCCCGGAGCTGCGCCTCGCACATCGCGCTGGTCTCGGGGCTCGCCAGCGGCAGGTCCCGCCCCAGCAACGAGATGTCGAACGACGACCCGCACCGCGCCGCCCCGAACGTCGGCCGCACCCCGAACACGGCCTCGTGACCGTGATCGGCGGGCTCGGGGAACCGGAAGTCCACCTCCAGCACGGGCACACCGCCGGGCACCAGCTCGCCGATCACCGTGTGGATCGCGGCCAGGTCCCGTTCGGCCAGGAACCGGGCCACCCCGGCGGGCAGCGCGGTGTCGTCCAGCTCCACCCGCACCCGGTCGCCGTCGACCGACGCGGTCGGGTTGGTGAACGCGAAGCTCAGGTCCAGGTAGCGCAGCGCGGTGTCGACGGCGTCCCGCACGGTGGCGCAGCTGAGGAACGCGTAGCCGAGGATGCCGAACGTGGTCGCGTGGTACCGGCGGCCGACGTCCACCCCGCTGTCCGGCAGCACGGCGACGAGGTTGCGCACGACCCGCAGCTCCTGGCGCGCCTCGACCTCCGCGGCCGGCTCGGCCAGGTGCGCGGCGTCCAGCCCGCTGCCCGCGAGCAGCCGGTCCGCGCCGATGCCGTGGTCGGCCCCGAAGCGCACCAGCAGCGCCACGCTCGCTATGCCGCGGCGGAAGTCCCAGTGCCGCACCGCCGGCTCGGTCAACGTCGCCATGGCCACCATTGTCAATTACCCGGCCGGTGATGTCCTGGTGCGTTCGAGGGGTTCCTCCCTACCGTCGCCGGGGTGACGGCGGTCGTGGTGATCGGGGCGGGGTTCGCGGGCATCGGCATGGCGCTGGGCCTGCGCCGGGCCGGGTTCACCGACGTCACCGTGCTGGAACGCGCGGACGACGTCGGCGGCGTGTGGCGGGACAACACCTATCCCGGCGCGGCGTGCGACGTGCCGTCGTCGTTGTACTCGTACTCGTTCGCGCCCAACGCCTCCTGGCCGCGCCGGTACGCCGCGCAGCCCGACATCCTCGCCTACCTGCGCGACGCCGCGGCCCCGGTGCGCGACCTCGTGCGGCTGGGCTGCGACGTGACCGGCGCCGCGCGCGAGGGCGGTCGGTGGCGGGTCGAGCTGGCCGGCGGCGAGGTGGTCGAGTGCGACGTGCTGATCAGCGCGGTCGGGCAGCTGTCCCGGCCGGCCGTGCCCGACCTGCCGGGGCGCTTCGGTGGGCCGGCGTTCCACAGCGCGCGCTGGCGGCACGACGTGGACCTGCGCGGACGGCGGGTGGCGGTGATCGGCACGGGCGCCAGCGCGGTGCAGTTCGTGCCGCACGTGCGGCAGGTCGCGGAACGCGTGACGGTGTTCCAGCGCACCGCGCCGCACGTGCTGCCGAAACCCGATCGCGCCCGCCCGTCGCGGTTGCTCGGCGGACGGGTCGGCCGCGTGGCGACGTGGCTGACCGGCGAGCTGCTGACCGCCGCGCTGACGTCGGGCCCCGGCTCGCGCAAGGCGGTGGAGGCGTTGACCGCGCTGCACCGGTTCTGGCGGGTGCGCGACCCGGTGTTGCGGGCGAAGCTGATCCCGGGCGCTCCGGCCGGCTGCCAGCGGCTGCTGTTCTCCAACGACTGGTACCCGGCGTTGACCCGCCCGGACGTCGACGTCGTCACCTCGCCGGTCACCGGGCTCACCGAGCACGGCGTGCGCACCGCCGACGGCGTCGAGCACCCCGCCGACGTGCTGGTCTACGGCACGGGCTTCGCGGCGGCCGACTTCCTCGCGCCGCTGCGCGTCCGCGGCCGGGACGGGCGGGAACTGGCCGACGCGTGGGCCGGCGGCGCCCGCGCGCACCTGGGCGTCACCGTGCCCGGCTTCCCGAACCTGTTCCTGCTCTACGGCCCCAACACGAACCTGGGCGGCAACTCGGTGCTGACCATGATCGAGGCGCAGATCCGGTACGTGCTGCGCGTGCTCGACCGGCTCGTCCGCGCGGGCGTGGCCGGGGTGGAGGTGCGACCGGAGGTGGCGGAGGCGTTCGACGCCGAGGTGCAACGCCGCCTGCGGCACAGCGTGTGGAGCCTGTGCTCCAGCTGGTACCGCGCGGACGGCGGCCGGATCACCACCAACTGGCCCGGCCTGGTGTGGGAGTACCGGCGGCGCACGGCACGGGCGGACCTGGCCGACTTCCGAGCGGTGGGAGGGTGAGGGTGGACTACGACGTGCTGGTGATCGGGTCCGGGTTCGGCGGCGGCGCCACCGCGTTGCGGCTGAGCGAGAAGGGCTACCGCGTCGGGGTGCTGGAGGCCGGCCGCCGGTTCGCCGACGAGGACTTCCCGCGCACGTCCTGGCAGGTGCGCGACTACCTGTTCGCGCCGTCGCTGGGCTGCCTGGGCATCCAGCGGGTCGACCTCCTGCGCGACGTGCTGGTGCTCAGCGGCGCGGGCGTGGGCGGCGGGTCGCTGGTGTACGCGAACACGTTGTACGAGCCGCCGGAGGCGTTCTACCGCGACCGGCAATGGGCGCACATCACCGACTGGCGGTCCGAGCTGGCGCCGCACTACGACCAGGCGTCGCGGATGCTCGGCGTGACCGGGAACCCTCGAACCACGGCGGCGGACCGCGTCCTGCGTGCGGTCGCCGAGGAGATGGGCGTCGGCGAGACCTACCACCGGTCGCGGGTCGGCGTGCACTTCGGCGCGCCGGGCGACCCGTTCTTCGGCGGTGTCGGGCCGACCCGGTCGCCGTGCACGCACTGCGGGCAGTGCATGACCGGCTGTCGGCACAACGCCAAGAACACCCTGGTGAAGAACTACCTCCACCTCGCCGAGCTCGCGGGCGCGCGGGTGCACCCGCTGACCACGGCGGTCGACGTGCGGCCGGCGCCCGGCGGTTTCACGGTCGCGACGCGGCGCACGGGCGGTCGGCGCGGACGGGACTTCACCGCGCGGCAGGTCGTGTTCGCGGCGGCGTCGCTGGGCACGCAACGACTGCTGCACCGGCTGCGGCGCACCAGCCTGCCGCGCCTCTCGCCGAGGCTGGGCACGTTGTGCCGCACCAACTCCGAGGCGGTGCTGGGCGTGCGGGTGCGCGACGGCGGGGCGGACCACTCGCTGGGCGTGGCGATCACCTCGTCGTTCCACCCGGACGAGCACACGCACGTGGAACCGGTGCGGTACGGGCGGGGCAGCAACCTGATGGGCCTGCTGATGACCGTGCTGGTCGACGGCGGACCGCGGCGGTTGCGACGCGGCGCGCGCGAGCTGGCGCGCGGGTGGCGCGACTTCGGGTGGCTGCACGACCCGCGCCGGTGGTCGGAGGAGACGATCGCGTTGCTGGTGATGCAGAGCCTGGACAACTCGCTGACCACGGTCGAGCGCCGGGGTGTGCTCGGCAGGCGGATGACCACGCGGCAGGGCGACGTGCCGAACCCGACGTGGATCCCGCTCGGGCACGAGGTGGCGCGGCGGATCGCGGCCCGCGTCGGCGGCGTCGCGCGCGGGGCGTGGCCGGACCTGGCGGACGTGCCGCTGACCGGTCACCTGATCGGCGGGTGCGTGATCGGCGACTCGCCGGCCACCGGCGTGGTCGACCCGTACCACCGGGTGCACGGCTACCCGGGCCTGCACGTGGTCGACGGTTCCACGATCCCGGCGAACCTCGGCGTGAACCCGGCGCTGACCATCACCGCGCTCGCCGAGCGCGCGATGTCGTTGTGGCCCAACAATGGTGACCGCGACCCGCGTCCGGAGCCCGGTGCGGCGTACGTCCGGCTGAACGCGGTCGCGCCGCGGAGCCCGGTCGTGCCGCCGACCGCTCCCGGGGCGCTGCGCCTGACCGTGAGGGGTGATCGATGAGCTATCCGCCGGAGCCGTGGCAGCTGCACGGCCGCGCGTGCGTGTCGGTGTGGCTGGTCCGGGCGACGGCGCTGCCACCGCTGCCGGTGCGGCCGGTGACCGTGTTCGGGCGGGCCGTGGTCGGCACGGCGTTCGTGGACTACCGGCCGCCGGGCATGGCCTACCACGAGGTGCTGGCCGCCGTGCTGGTGCGGCGTGGCCTGCGGTTCGGGGTGTCGATCCCGCGCATCTGGGTGGACAGCCCGGCGTCGCTGGCGGGTGGCCGCGAGCTGTGGGGCATCCCGAAGGAGCCGGCGGAGTTCGAGTGGGGTCGGGACCTCGCCGCGTCGGCCCGGGACGAGCACGGTCCCCTCGCCTCGGTCCGCGCGCGGACGCCCCGGTTCGACGTGTGGCTGCCGGCGGCGGGGTCGACGTGGCAGGCGTTCGGCGACGGCCTGGCCTGCACACCCCTGCGCGCCACCGGTCGGGTCGCCCCGGTCCGCGCCCGCTGGCACGTCGACCCGGCGGGCCCGCTGGCGTGGCTGCTCCCGCACCGGCCGCTGGTCGGCGTCGCCGTCCGCCGGCTGCGCATGACGTTCGGGCCGCGCCGCCGCTAGGACCAGACCGGCTCGGGCACCTCCTCGACCCGGCCGTCCCGGTCGACGTGCAGGAACCGGTCGAAGTCCGCGGCGAACCAGCGGTCGTGGGTGATGGCCAGAACGGTGCCGGTGAACGCGCGCAAGCCCTCCTGCAAGGCGTCCGCGGCGGCCACGTCGAGGTTGTCGGTCGGCTCGTCCAGCAGCAGCAGCGTCTCGCCGGCCAGCTCCAGCAGCAGGATCTGCAACCGCGCCTGCTGGCCGCCCGACAACGTCTCGAACGGCTGCCGCCACGCGGGGGCGAGCTCGTAGCGGGCGAGGGCGGCCATCGCGTCGTCGCGCTCGATCCCGTGGTCCCGCGTGACGATGTCGGCCACCGCCCGTCCGACCAGGTCGGGGCGGGCGTGGGTCTGGGCGAAGTGGCCGGGCACGACCCGCGCGCCGAAGGAGATCCGGCCCGAGTGCCGGGTCGCGGACGGGTCGGCGAGCACGCGCAGGAGCCAGGACTTCCCGGTGCCGTTCGCGCCGAGGACGGCGATCCGCTCGCCGAACCACACGTCGAGGTCGAACGGCTCGATCAGACCGGACACCGCCAAACCCTTGCAGCTCAACGCCTGCTTGCCGGTGCGACCACCCTGCAGGCGCATGCGGACGGTGCGCCGCTTCGGCGGCCGTTGCGGCGGGCCGGCCTCCTCGAACCTGGCCAGCCGGGCGCTCGCGGCGCGGTAGGCCGAGGACACGGCGTCGTCGCGGGCGGCGTTCTGGCGCAGGGCGTGCACGGTGGTCTTCAGCCTGCGGTGCTCGTCGCGCCACCGCTTGCGCCGCTCGTCCAGCCGGTCGATCCGGTCGTGCCTGGCCTGGGCGAACGTGGCGAAGCCGCCGCCGTGCACCCAGACGTCGCGGTCCTCGACGGCGACGATCCGGTCGGCGGCGTCGGCGAGCAGCTGCCGGTCGTGCGAGACCAGCAGGATCGTCTTGCGGCTCGCGGCCAGCTCCCGCGCCAGCCACTGCTTGCCGGGCACGTCCAGGTAGTTGTCCGGCTCGTCCAGCAGCAGCACGTCGTCCGGGCCGCGCAGCAGGGATTCCAGGACCAGGCGCTTCTGCTCGCCGCCGGACAGCGTGGCCACGGGCCGGTCGGCGGCCCGGGCGAACGGCAGGCCGAGCGCGACGGTCGTGCAGGTGTCCCAGACGACCTCGATGTCGTAGCCGCCCGCGTCGACGTGCTCGGCGATGGCGTCCGCGAGGGCCAGTTGGGTGTCCTCCTCGTCGCGCCCGGCCACCGCGGCTTCGGCTTCGGCCAGGGCCTTCGCGCTCGCCCGGACGCGGTCCGGCGCGACGGCGAGCAGCAGGTCGCGGACCGCGTCGCCGGTGATGAACTGCCGCATCACCCCGACGCCGCCGCTGGTGGCGATCTCGCCGGCCGCGGGCCGCAGCTCACCGGCCACGAGCCGCAGCAACGTCGTCTTGCCCGCGCCGTTCGGCCCGACCAGCCCTGCGGTGACGCCCTCGCCGACGCGGAACGACACGCGGTCCAGCAGCACGCGCCCGTCGGCCAGGGCGTAGGTCAGGTCGGACACCTCGACGTGAGCCATCGGCCACCCTCTCGAACGTTGGTCGAGAACCCGACCAACGTACTAGAGTCCCGATCGTGGACGCGACGGGTTATCAGGGCGGGGTGTGGTTGAGGCCGGCCAGGGGACGGCGGGACGCGCCGCTCACGGTGGACCGGATCGTCGTGGCGGCGGTGGCGCTGCTGGACGCCGAGGGCCCGGCCCGGCTCACCATGCGCAGGCTCGCCGAACGCCTCGACGTCGCCCCGCCCACCCTGTACTGGCACGTGAAGACCAAGGACGACGTGCTCGACCTGGCCGTGGACGCGATCTTCGCCGAGGTGCGGGTGCCGGACGGCGGCGAGTGGGCGGACGCGGTCCGGGCGCTGGTGCTGGCGTGGCGGGCGACGATGCTGCGCCACCCGTGGTCACCGCCGTTGCTGGGTCGGCCGACGCTGGGCCCGAACGTGCTCCGGCGCACCGAGTTCCTCCAGGCGACGCTGGCCGGCGCGGGCTTCCGGGGCGTCGACCTGGCCGCCGCGACGCACGGCCTGGCCAACTTCGCCATCGGCTCCGCCCTGACCCAGTCCACGTGGCGCAACGCGGCCGTCCGGGACGCCGCCAACGCGCACGTCCGGGCGAACGCCGACGCCTACCCCACCCTGGCCGCCAACGACCACCTCGACGACCCCGACTGGGACGCCCTGTTCAGCCAGGGCCTCGACCGCTTCCTGACCGGCCTGGCCGGCTCCCTCTGACCCGGCGAAGGCCGGTCCGGGCGCACACCCGGACCGGCCTCCACCGATCGCGCGTCCGTCCGTCCAGGGTTCGCCGGCTCACGCCCGACCGGAGCGCACGAACCCGGCCACCCCGTCGAGCAGCCGGTCCACCTCGGCCTCCGTCGAGTACGGCGCGAGCCCGACCCTCAGCCCGCCGGTGTCGCCGAGCCCCAGCCACCGGGACGCCTCGATCGCGTAGAACGAGCCCGCCGGCGCGTTCACGCCCAACCCGGCCAGGTGCCGGTACACGTCCGCCGCCGCGTGCTCGGCGAACGTCGCCAGCACGGTCGGGGTGCGCAGCCGGGCCCGCGACCACACCGTCACGCCGGGCAGCGCCGCCAGCCCCGCCTCGACCTTCTCCCGCAACCGGTCCTCGTGCTCGGCCACCGCCGCCAACGACGCCGTGATCCGCTCACGGCGGGTCCCGGCCGACGGCGCCAGGTCGGCGATGAAGTCCACCGCGGCCGTGCAGCCGGCCAGCACCTCGTACGGCAGCGTGCCCAGCTCGAACCGCTCCGGCACCGCGTCCGTCGACGGCAGCAGCTTGTCCGGCCGCAGGTCCGCCAGCACCTCCGGCCGCCCCACCACCACACCGCAGTGCGGCCCGAAGAACTTGTACGGCGAGCACGCGAAGAAGTCCGCCCCGATCGCCTCCACGTCCACCGGGTGGTGCGCGGCGAAGTGCACTCCGTCCACGTAGAACAGCGCGCCGGCCTCGTGCGCCGAAGCGGCGATCCCGGCCAACGCGGGCCGCGTGCCGATCAGGTTCGACGCCGCCGTGACGGCCACCAGCCGGGTCCGCTCCGACAGCACGCCGGCGACGTCGTCCAGCTCGCCGGTCGCCGGGTCGAAGCCGACCCACCGCACCACCGCGCCCACCGCCTCGGCCGCCTGCACCCACGGCCGCACGTTCGCGTCGTGGTCGAGCCTGGTCACCACCACCTCGTCGCCGGGCGCCCAGGTCCGCGCCAGCGTGCGGGCGAAGTCGTAGGTCAGCTGCGTCATGCTGCGCCCGAACACCACGCCCTCCGGCGGCGCGCCGAGCAGGTCGGCCACGGCGCGCCGGGCGTCCAGCACGATCGCGTCGGCCGCCCGTTCGGCGTCGGTCACCACGCCGCGGTTGGCCAGGGACGAGGTCATCGCGTCGCGCACGGCGTCCGCGACGGCGGCGGGCACCTGCGAGCCGCCCGGACCGTCGAAGTGGGCGGTGCCGGTGGCGAGGGAGGGGAAGCGGGCGCGGACGGAGTCGACGTCGTAGGTCATGCCACCACTCTGGCCGCCGATCCACATCGGACTCCAGTGGTGCGGGTCACGTTCTGCCCTTGACATTGGTCCAACCATCGCACAACGCTATGGAAGCGCTCTCACGGACCCGTCCGCGTCGGCGTCCGACCGCTTGGCCGCCCTGGAACCGGCCGGGAGGTCGGGACAACCTTGCCCTGCACCGAGGAGTCGCAACCATGCGCACCCTGACGAAGTGGTTGAGCGCGTTCGCCGCGCTCGCCACGTCGGCGTCACTGGCCGCCGCCACACCGGCCGCGGCCGTCGGACCGGACCTGCTGCCGATCACGATCACCAACAACAGCGGCCGTGCCGAGGCCGTCCACCTGTACGTGCTCGGCACCGACATCCGGCCCGGCGGCCGGCTCGGGTACGTCAACCAGTCGGGCACGTTCACGCCGTGGCCGGCCGGGGCCAACCCGCCCTCGCCCGCGCCGGACGTGTCGATCGCGGGCCCGCCCAACGGCGGCTCCGTCACCCTGCGCGTGCCGCGGTTCATCTCCGGCCGCGTCTACATGTCGTTCGGGGAGAAGCTCAAGTTCTTCCTCACGCCGGACGGCCTGGTGCAGCCCGCGCCGTGGTCGCCGAGCGACCCGAACCGGGACATCCTGTTCGACTGGAGCGAGTTCACCTACAACGACGCCGGCCTGTGGTTGAACAGCTCGCAGGTGGACATGTTCGCCGTACCGCACGCGGTCACCGTGACCGGGGCGAGCGGCGTGACGAAGAAGACCGGCGAGCTGGTCGCGAACGGCCGCGACAACGTGATCAACGGCGTGCGCAACCAGGCCGGCTGGGCGAACTCGGTCCGCACCCGCGCCGACGGCACGGTGGTGCGCGTGCTCGCGCCGGGCAAGGCGGCGGACGCGGGCCTGTTCGACCGCGCCTACCTCGACCCGTACATCACGCAGGCGTGGAACGCCTACACCACCAAGACGTTGACCGTGGTGCCGTTCGGCGACCGGCCGGACATCCGCTACTTCGGCCGCACGTCGGGCACCACCATGAACTTCACCGACTCGTCGGGACGTCAGGTGGCGTCGTTCGCCAAGCCGTCCACGTCGAACGTGTGGGGGTGCGACGGGGCGCTGCACGCGCCCAACGACCAGGTCGTCGGGCCGATCGCGCGCACCCTGTGCGCCGCGCTGCACCGCTCCACGCTCGGCAGGATCGACACGCAGCCCGGCGGCGGGCCGGCCGACTTCTACCAAGGTGCGCTCACCAACCACTACTCGCGGCTCGTGCACCAGAACATGGTGGACGGCAAGGCTTACGGCTTCGCGTTCGACGACGTGCAGGCGCAGGAGTCGTTGGTGCACGACGGCGACCCGCGTTCGGCGGGGATCATCCTGACGCCGTTCACGGGTGGTGGCGGCACCCCGCCGCCGGGGCCGGCGGGCGGCATCGTCAGCGCGTGGCACGGCAAGTGCGTCGACGTGCCGAACTGGAACTTCACCGACGGCCAGCGCCTGATCGTGTGGGACTGCACGGGCGGCACGAACCAGCAGTGGGAGTCGACCGGCGGCACGTTCCGCACGCAGAACAACATGTGCATGGACGTGGCCTGGGGCTCGACCTCGAACGGCGCCGCCGTCCAGGTCGCGAGGTGCAGCGGGAACCCGGCCCAGCAGTTCGTCCTGACCGCCGCGGGCGACCTCGTCAACCCGCAGGCGAACAAGTGCGTGGACATCGCCGACTGGAACCCGAACAACGACGCGGTCCTGCAGATGTGGGACTGCGCGGGCACGGCGAACCAGAAGTGGCGTCGCTAGCACTGACCTGGCGGCCGTGACCGCTTGAGCCGGTGTGACCGGCTTGACGTGACCGGCTTGACGGCCGTGCTGGTGGTGGACGGCCGGGCGCCGCACTCGCCGGCGCTATCACCGGCCGGCCGGTGGGCCGTCCACTACCTGTCGGACGCGGCGTGACGCGGGTGCCCGCGTTTGCGCCGCGTCCGGTGGGACGACGGCGGGGTCGAGGAGCTGACCGCGAGCCCTCGGGGCTGACCGACCACCGGCCGCTCGTCGGTCGGCCTTCCAGGCTCCGGGCTCACACTTGGGTCGCACGCACGTCGAGGCGCATTCTCCGGTGTGGTGGCATGATGATCAGGGATGGCGACTGGCCTACCTGGCCACGACCCCTCCGAGCCTGGAAGGGAGGCCGAGCGATCTTCCACCTCCCACCCCGAACCAGGTCCCCCAATGGGGTGATCCTGAAAATGCCCTCAAAGAAAACACCGTTATCGCCAACCTCGAACGTCGGTTGAAACAACGAGGCCGGCAACCAACCGCCGCACCGCCGACCAGACCCTCGAACCGTGCTGATCCTGCAAGGCTCACATCAGCGGACCCGGGATCAGAGGAAGTCCCGGAACCACGAACCCGCCAGCTGCGCGACCTGGTCCAACGCCCCCGGCTCCTCGAACAGGTGTGTCGCGCCCTCCACCACCTCGAGCCGCCACAGCACCGCCAACTCCTCCGCCGCCGCACGGTTCAGCTCCAGGACCTCCTCGTCACGACCGCCGACCACCAGCAACGTCGGCGCGCGCACCCGCGACAACGCCCGCCCAGCCAAGTCCGGCCGACCGCCCCGCGACACGACCGCCCTCACCAGGTACGTCCCGGCCGCCGCGACCAACGCCGCCGCCGCGCCCGTGCTCGCACCGAACAGCCCGATCGGCAACCCCCGCGTCGCCGGCGCCCGCGAAGTCCACTCCACCGACGCCGCCACCCGCTCCGCCAGCAACCCGATGTCGAACCGCAGCCGCCCGGTGACCCGGTCCTCCCGCTCCTCGCGCTCCGTCAGCAGGTCGAGCAGCAGCGTCGCGTAGCCGTCCCGCCGCAACGACTCCGCCACGGCCTGGTTGCGCCCGCTGTGCCGCGAGCTGCCCGAACCGTGCGCGAACACCACCACCCCGGCCGGATCGGACGGCACGCCGAGGTCAGCGGCCAGGTCGACACCCCAGGCGTCGACCGACACCGCCATCGTGCCGCTCCTCGTCATGCCCTCGAGGTTTCACCGGCGCACGCGCGAGCAAACGAGCAGTGTCCGATCGGGGCACACGGGTAACCCGTCTGTGTGCCCCCTGCCCGGCACGGGAGGAGCGACCATGGCCGACGAACGAGCGCACGCCCGAGGAGGACCGATGTCCGAGCAACAAGAGGCGATCGAGCCGCGATGGGGCACGGGCGAGGGCCACGGCCTGCGACGCGACTCCGAAACACCCGGCCCGCAGTTCTCCGCGCCCGACGACGACGGCGACTTCATCGACGAGGAACCGACCTCGATCGCCGACGAAGCCGGGTCGAACTACCTGCGCGGCCCCGAGGACGCGGCCATGCACATCGAGGACGAGGACGGCCGCCCTCTCGAATGACCTGATCAGGTGACCGCGCCACGATCAAGTGATCCCCGATCGGGCACGCTCAACGCATCGGGCGCCCGCGTGCCCCCGCGTGCCACGGACCCGACGGCGCGCGCGAACTGCTCGGCGCCGCCCTGTGTACCTGCTCGCGGTGGTGGGCGCGTACTCGGTTGGTTCATGCCACCAGAACGCGGTCCAGCGCGGCGTGACCCGCGGGTTCCCAGGTCGGTTTGCCGCCGGCGAGGCCGAGCCGGCCGTTGCGCCCGATCCCGATCAGGACCAGGGCGCGCAGGACGGCCCAACCGCGGGCCCGGGTGACGGTCGCTTCGTCGGCCTGCCCGTAGGCGTCGAAGAATCGGCCCGCCGCGCCGGCGGGCAGCAGGACCCAAGCGGCGGCGAGGTCGGTGGCGGGGTCGCCCGCGCACAGCTCGCCGAAGTCGATCACCCCGGTGAGCGTCCCGTCGCGGACGACGACGTTCGCCGGGTGCAGGTCACCGTGCAGCCACCGCGGCGCGCCCGGCCAGTCGGGCGCCGCCACGGCCTTCTCCCATACCTCACGCGCGCGGTCGGCGCCCGGGTGGTCGGCGATCAGCTCGAACCAGCCGTCGATCCCGTCGCGCAACCCGACCAGGGGGATGCCGCGGGTGGGGTTGACCGGCGCGTCGGCGGGCGCGGGTTCGTGCAGCGCGCGGAGGAACTCCGCGAGGACGTCGGCCGCCTCGACGCGGGTGATCGGCGCGTGGTCGGCAGGCTCGCCCTCGACCCAGCGCGCGACCGTCCAGGTGTCCCCGAACAGGTTCGAAGGTCTGCCGAGGCGCACCGGGACGGGCGTGGGCAGCGGCAGGCGGTCGGCCAGCACCGGCAGCCACGTCTGCTCGGCGTGCAGCATGGCGGGCCCGCGATCGGTGCGCGGCAAGCGCACGGCCAGCTCGTCCCCGAGCCGCCACACCTGGTTGCCCCAGCCCCCGTCGACGTCCCGGAGTTCGAGGTCCGCGAGGTCCGGGTGCTGATCCCGCAGCAGCGCCCGGACCAGGTCCTGGTCGAACATGACGTCCCCCATCACCGAGGCCCCGATCGCCGCATGGCCGGGCACGCTAGCACCGGCCGACCGGTAAGATCGCCGGGATGCCAGGTCGAGCGCGGGCCCGCACGATCGCCGAGGTGTACCGGCGGTTCGGCGAGGCCGACGCCGGGACTTCGCCGTTGCACGGGCGCGTCGCAGTCGCCCTGAGCGGGTCCGACGCGGCGTTGCGCGCCATCGGGTCGGCGCCGGCGCGCAAGCGGCACCCCGCGGTGATCCTCGCCGCGCTGCACGACCTCGCCCTCGCCGGCCACGCCCCGGCGCTCGCCGCCGCCTATGCCGCCGGGGACGGCGACGCCGCCGCCGACGCCGCGATCGACGCGCTGCTGCGCCTGACCGGCCCGGTCGTGGACCTCGCCGTGCACCGGCGGCCCCGCACCGACGAAACCGGGCGCGGCGCGGTGCTGTACCCGGCCATCGCCGAGGCGGCACGGCGGGTGGGCGCGAACGCGGTCGGGCTGATCGACGTGGGCTGCTCGGCCGGCCTCAACCTCACCGTCGACCGCGTCGGCATCACCTACGACAACGGGGACCCACTGGGCGACCCGTCATCTCCTGTGCAGGTGTCGGCCTCGACCGTGGGCGGCCGGCCCGTCCCGACACAGGCGCTACCCGAGGTCGTCGCCAAGGTGGGCGTCGACCTCGATCCGCTCGACGTGACGGACCCGGACGACGCCCGCTGGTTGCGCGCCTGCCTGCCACCCGACGAGCCGGCACGGCTCGCGAGGCTCGAAGCGGAGATCGCGTTGGCGGCGACGGACCCTCCGCTGCTGCTGCGCGGTGACGCCGTCGACGTGCTGCCCGACGCCGTCGCCCTGGTACCGGCGGACGCGCTGCCGGTCGTCACCACGACGTGGGCGCTGTCGCGGTTCCCGCCGGAGAGCCGGATGCACTTCCTGCACCGCCTCCACGAAGCGGCGGCGGACCGGCCGGTGGCGTGGGTGTCGGTGGAAGGGGTCGGGGTCGCACCGTCGGTACCGACCCTCGGCGATCGGCGCGCCTCCGGCCACAGCATCATCGGCGTGGCGGTGTCCCACGGGTCGACCCGGCACGCCGAGGCCGTCGGCCGCTGCTGGTCGCGCGGCCGGCTGCTGGCGTGGCTGGCGGAGCCCTAGTGCGCTGACCCGCCGTGGGCGTCCCACCAGTCCAGCACGCGGGTCCCGTACAGGGTCAGCCACTTCGACGGCTCCCCCGCCGGCACGTCGACCTCGAACCACACGCGTCCGGGGTGCCTGCGGGCCTGGAGCCACGTGCCGTCGGGCTGCCGCTCGGCGCGGACGAGCTCGATCGCGTCGGCCAGGCGCGGGTCCGGCGGGGTGCCGTCGAGCAGCCAGACCTGGCGGAAGTACTCGGCCGCGTTGAGCACGTTGTAGTACCAGCGGAACGGGTAGGAGAAGCGGTTCACCCACGGCGCCACCGGCTCGCCCGTGGACAGCCGGCGGAACAGCCCGCGGGCCAGCAGGTACTCCTCCCCGGCACGGCGGGCGGCACGCGTCGCTTCCGTGCCGCCGGTCGCGGCGTCGTAGGCGAGCAGTCCCTTGAGGGAGTTGAGGGTCGAGTGGAACGACGACCGCGTCGAGCCCTCGACCCACTCGCAGTTCCAGCCGCCGTCGGGCAGGCGGTGCTCGACGAACCAGTCCACGATGCCGGTGACGTCCGCGCCCAGCCACAGGCCGTTCTGGACCGTCCACGCGTTGATGCAGCAGTCGACCTCGCCGCCCCAGTACGGCAGGTCGTCGTACTCCCAGCGGCAGTTGCGCTCCAGCAGCTCGGCCGTGCGGCGTTCGCGCAGGACCGCGGCGTCCAGGCCCCACTCCCGCAACGAGCACAGCGTCCACGTCGTCGCGGTCCACGGCTGGCCGGCGCCCTCGGCGGCTTCCGGGCCGTGGAAGTCGAAGCCGGCGGGGAAGAACGCGCCGCCCGCCCACTGGCCGTCCGGGTCTTGGAGCGCGAGCAGGCGTGCGCCGAAGCCCTCGGTCGCGATCCTGGCCCGCGTCGCCTCCCAGACCTCGGGCGGTTCGCCGACGAGGTCGCGCTCGACCTGCCAGCGCAGCGCCGGATCGGCGTCGAGCAGCCAAGGCACCCTGGTCATGGCGTGACCCTAGTCGACCTGCTCGTCCTCGGGGCTGCCTTCGGCGAGCGCGGCGAGCACGTCCAGCGCGGCGGCCAGGGTCGGCGTCGACGCGGAGGCGAGGGCGAGGCGGACGGCGTTGGGCGCGTGGCCGGGCCCGACCGCGAACGCGGCGGCGGGCGTGATGGCGATGCCCCGCCGTGCCGCGGCGGCGACGAACGTCTCGGCCCGCCACCGGTCCGGCAGCCGCCACCAGCAGTGGTAGGAGCCGGGGTCGGCGCTGATGTCGAAGCCCGCCAGGCGGGCGCGCACGAGCTGCTGCCGTTCGTGCGCGAGGGCGCGTTTGCGGTCCACTACGGACTCCACGGTGCCGTCGACGAGCCACTCGGTCGCGGCGGCGAGCGCGAAGTGGCCGACGGCCCAGCCGCCGGAGCGCGCGGCGGCGGCGACCCGGTCGACCAGGTGTCCGGGCGGCACGGCGAACCCGACCGTCAGGCCGGGCGCGAGGCGCTTGGACAGGCTGTCCACCACGGTGGTGCGCTCGGGCGCGAGCGGCGGCAGGTCGGGGCCCAGGAAGGCGTAGATGGCGTCCTCGATCACCTGGACGTCCAGGTCGCGCACGGTGTCGGCGAGCTCGGCGCGGCGTCGTTCGGGCATCGTGGTGCCGAGCGGGTTGTGCAGGGTCGGCTGGAGGTAGACCGCGCGCACGTCGGCCGCGCGCACGGCCTTCGGCAGCACGCCCGCGTCGTCCACCGGCAGCGGCACGAGCGTGACGCCCAGCCTGGTCGCGATCGCCTTCACCACCGGGTAGGTGACGGCCTCCACCCCGAGCCGCCCGCCGACCGGCACCAGCGCCGACACCGCGGCCGCGATCGCCTGCCTGCCGTTGCCGGTGAACAGGATGCGGCGCTCGTCCGGCGCCCACCCGCCCCGTGCCAGCGTGCGTGCGACGGCCGCGCGTGCTTCGGGCGTGCCGCGGACACCGACCGGCCCGAGCGCGTCGCCGAGGCCGTGCCGGACGAGCCGGTCGAGGCCGGGAGCCAGCAGGGCCGGCTGGTCGGGCAGCACGCAGAAGTTCAGCTCCAGGTCGACCCGCGCGCCGCCCGGCTCGGCCAGCGCGGGCTCGACCGGTGGTCGGGTGGCCCTCACGAACGTGCCGCGGCCGACCTCGCCGACCGCGAGCCCGCGTCGGATCAGCTCGCCGTACACGCGGGCGGCCGTGGAGCCCGCGATGCGGTGCCTGCGGGCGAACGCGCGTTGCGGGGGCAGGCGGTCACCCGGCTTGAGCCGGCCGGCCGCCACCTCGGCGGCGAGCCGGTCGGCGATCAGGCGGTAGTCCGCCACGCGGGCACCCCACATTGCACCGAGAGCATTGTTTTCATTGCACCGGCCATGGTGGCCTTCCTAGGCTGCTGCCGTCAACCGGCGCAAGGGGAGGTCATGCGGGTCAACGACATCGACATCGCTTACGACGACGAGGGCGACGGCGTCCCGGTGCTGCTCGTGCACGGCCACCCGTTCAACCGGACGATGTGGCGGCCGCAGGTGGAACGGCTCCGCTCCCGTTACCGGGTCATCGCACCCGACCTGCGGGGATATGGCGAGACGACGGTCGTGCCGGGCACGACGCCGTGGGGCGTGTTCGCCGACGACCTGATCGGCCTGCTCGACCGCCTCGACCTGGACCGGGTGGTGGTGTGCGGGCTGTCGATGGGCGGCCAGATCGCCATGGAATTGCACCGATCACACCCGTCACGGGTCCGTGCGCTCGTGCTGGCGGACACGTTCCCCGAGGCGGACACGACGGCGAGCGCTGACTTGAAGCGCGAGCTGGCGTCACGCGTGCTGCGCGAGGGCATGGGCCCCTACGCCGACGAGGTGCTGGACAAGATGATCTCGCCGCACAACGTCGTCGCCCTGCCGGCCGTCGCCGAGCACGTGCTGGGGATGATGCGCGGCACGTCGCCGGAAGGCGCGGCGGCGGGGTGGCGCGGGCGCGCGGAACGGCCCGACTACCTCGAGTCGCTGGCCCGCGTCGCCGTGCCCGCGCTCGTGGTCGTCGGCGAGGAGGACGAGTACACGCCGGTCGCCGTGGCCGAGCGGATGCACGCGACCATCCCCGGTTCGGCGCTCGCGGTGATCCCCGGGGCGGGCCACCTGCCCAACCTCGAACGGCCGGCGGAGTTCACCGACGCGGTCGAGCGGTTCCTGGCGGCGCTCTAGGCGGGGCGGGCGGGCGTCCGGACACCGCAGAGGAGCCGGTCGCGCGGCAGGGCGGCCGGTGCGGGGCGCAGCTTGTCGGCGACCTGGGCGGCCGTGGGGCGGCGACGGGGGGACAGCGAGGTCATCTGCGCGAGCAGGCGGGCCAGGCCGGCGGGCACGTCGTGCGGCACGTGGGGCGGGCGGTGCAGGCGGGCGACGGCGGCCTCGACCCGGTCGCCCTGGTACTCGCGGTAGCCGGTCAGGCACTCCAGCAGGAGCAGGCCGAGCGCGTAGACGTCCGCGGGCGGGCCGACCTCGTCGCCGCGCACCTGCTCCGGCGCCAGGTAGGCGGCGGTGCCGACGACCTCGCTGGTCTTGGTGATGCGGGTCGAGCCGAGCGAGCGGGCCAGGCCGAAGTCGGCGAGGTAGGCGGTGTCGGAGCCGTCGAGCAGGACGTTCGACGGCTTCACGTCGCGGTGCACGACCTGCTGTTCGTGCACGTGGGCGAGGGTGTCGGCGAGCTGGTGGCCGAGGGCGCGCACCTGCGCGGGCGTGAACGTGCCGTCCAGCAGCCGGTCGCGCACCGTCGTGCCTTCGACCAACTGCATGACCACGAACGACGTCCCCTCGCACGTGCCGACGTCGTAGACGGACAGCAGCCCGGGGTGCGACAGCCCGGCCAGCGTGCGGACCTCGTTGTCGAACCGACGCCCGTCCACCTCGTCGCCGTCGAACACCTTGACCGCCACGAACCGCCTGAGCAGCAGGTCCCACCCCCGGTGCACCTCGGCCGCGCCACCCGCGCCGAGCCTGCCCGCCAACCGGTAGCGACCTTCGAGCACTCGGTTCTCGGTGGCCAACGACATGGCCCCACCCTTCGGTCGCCGATCCGGACGTCTGGCGAATTCCCGAACGGCGACGACGCCAAACGCCGGCGTCACCGGGCAGAGGTTTCTCCTCAGAGGACATCCAGGCGAGGCGCGGCGCCGGCCCGTTCGAGGGCTTGTGCCACGTCGGGCCGCGGGGTCGGGGCGGGCGACGGCTGGACCGGTGGCGGCGGAGCGGCCGGCCGCACAAGCCGCTCGCCGGGTCAGCCGCCCATGCCGCTCGCACGCCACCCACCAACTCAACGGCCCGGGGTGCTCGGCGCATCGGCCGTGCAGGTGCCTCAGCGGACCCTCCGACCGACCTCTCGGCAAGTCCCTCAGCCGACCCCCGAACAGCCCCCGCGGCAAGTCCCTCAGCCGATCACCCCACCGACCGGTCAGCCGGGCGCTCGGCACCTCAGTCGCGCAGGGTGGCGCACTGTTCCGTTCCGACGCAGTTCCGCAGCAGCCGCACCTGCGGCGGGAGGGTGATCGTGGCCGGCGGGTCGATGGCGTTGCCCGGCCAGCGGATCGAGACGGTCATGGCCGAGGCGTTGTTCGCGTACGACTTCTCGACCAGGGTGCGGTCGCCGTTGACGATGTTCACCACGTCGTAGACCCCCGACGGCACCTTGCTGATGTCCAGCCACTGGAAGTCGACCGTGTGCGGGTAGTCGTCGCCCGAGCCGACCGAGATGCCCTGCACCACGCTCAACGCCTCCGGCTCGTGGTGGCCGCACCGGTTCTTCCGCAACAACGCCGCCAACTTCCCCTGCGGGGTGTCGTCCAGGGCCGGCCGGTTCGGCACGCGGCCGTCGACCCCGTACCGGTCGCCGAGGCAGAAGCCGTTCTTCCGGTCGGTCACCACCGTGTCACCCGAGAGCGCGCGGAGTTGGAAGTGCTCGAAGCCGAGCAGGTGCCAGTGCTCGTGCGTCGCCGCCGGCTCGTAGTACATGGTGGCGGGGATCGGGTGCTGCGCCCGCGCGTAGTCCATCGGGATCGAACCGTCCACAGCGGACTGGAACGCCTGCCGCGCCGCCATCTCCCGCTGCCCGACGCCACCCCGGCTGCCGTGGATCAGCAGCGGCCCGTCGCCGATGTTGTCCGCCGATGTGGTGAACCTCAACCGGACTGCCCCGATCGGGCCCACCTGCACGCACTCGCCGTTCGGCGCGGCCGGGTCGGCCACCGGGCACACGTCCCAGTCGACGCACCGCGACGGGTCGCCGGAGAACCCGCCGGCGCACCCCACCGGCGCCTGCCGGAGGTCGGGCAGCAGCACGGTCCGGGACGCCTGAGCGTGCGCAGGGCCCACCAACCCCGCGACGAGCAACGCCGTGGTGATCAAGGCCGCGTGTCTTCGCAACATCGGAAATCCGTCCACTCCAGAATGATCCACTCACCAATCTACTGAGCCACACCGACAACTCGGCCCCTACCACCGCCAGGTTCACTCGATCGACTGAGCCACAACGGAAATCGGCCCCTGGGACTCTAACCTTCACCGCGATCGCGCCCCGGGCGCGCGTCATCCGCGACTGGAGGTGGGTCCGATAGACCAGGGAGTTCCCGGCACCGTCACGATGGTGTGCGGCACCAGGCCGGAGCTGATCAAGCTCGCGCCGCTGATCCGCGTGATGGGGGCCGACGCCACCGTCGTCTACACCGGACAGCACTACGACACCGCGATGTACCACCGGATCCGGCAGGACATCGGCCGCCCGGGCCGGTTCCACGAGCTGGCCGTCGGCGGCGGCAGCCGCGGCGGCCAGCTCGGCGCGGCCATCGCGGCGGTGGACGAGCTGCTGGCGCAGCACCCGACCAGGGCGGTGATCGTGCAGGGCGACACGACCTCCGCGCTCGCGGGCGCGTTGGCCGCCAACGCCAACGACGTGCCGCTGGTGCACGTCGAAGCGGGTCTGCGCAGCTACGACCGGGCGATGCCCGAGGAGCACAACCGGGTCGCCATCGACCACCTCGCCGACCTGTGCTGCGCGCCGACCTCGCTCAACCACGCCAACCTGCTGGCCGAGAGCGTCCCCGAGGAGCGCATCGCGATCACCGGCAACACCGTGGTCGAGGCCCTCCAGACCGCTTTGCCCGGGCATGACGAGGAGGCCGTCGTCCTGGCCGCGCACGAGCTCGAGCGCGACGGCTACGTGCTGGCCACGGTCCACCGGCCGGAGAACGTGGACGACCCGGCCAACCTGGAGACGATCCTGCGCGAGCTGAACCGCCTGCCGCTGCCCGTGGTGCTGCCCCTGCACCCGCGCACGGCCAAGCGGGTCGAGGCGTTCGGCCTCACCGCCCTGCTGCGCCGGCTCAAGGTCGTCGAGCCCCAGGCGTACCCGGCGTTCCTGGCGCTGGCCCGGTGCGCCGCCGTGGTCGTGTCCGACTCCGGCGGCATCCAGGAGGAGGTCAGCGTCCTCAAGCGGCCGGTGGTCGTGGTGCGCCGCAGCACGGAACGCCCCGAGATCGAGGGCACGTTCGGCACCCTGGTGCCGCCGGGGCCGCGGGTGTGCGCGGAAGTGCTGCGGTGGCTGGACGACGTGGCGGGCCACCGGGAACGCCTGGAGCACATCCCGTCGCCCTACGGCACCGGCTCGCCGTCCGCCCGGATCGCCGACGCGCTCCGGCAGCTGGTCCGCGGCGAACCGGTGCACGCCCGGCGGCTCAGCCCGGAACAGGTTGTGGTGCCTCCGCCAGCCTCGCGGCGACCCGTCGCGCGAGTCCCGCACTCGAGTTCCAGCTCGTGACGTCCGGGTAGACGTGCGCGGTGGTCGCCAGCAGCAGCGGGGTGCCGGCGACCACCACGGGCGGCCGGCGCGCCAGGTACCCGAGCGGGTACACCGGTTCCACGAACGGCGCCTTGAACACCCGCACGTCGTCCACGTCCTCGCGGCACAACGCGGGGTGCAGGGCCAGCAGCTGCGAGGTCCACCGCGCCGCGATCGCCGCGTCGTCCTCCTGGAACAGCGCGGACTCCCGGTCGGTGTACCGCATCGCGTAGACGAGGTGCCTCCCGTCGTACCGCTCCACGCCCGCGAGCGGCGTCATCTGGATCAGGCCGTCGAACTCCGTGCCGGACCGCACCACCGGCGTCCAGTAGTGCCCGGACAACGGTCGCCGCAAGAAGAACAGCGCGTTCACCACGCCCTGGTACGGCAACCGCACGTCGGGCAGCCGCGCGGCCAGGTCCTCGTCGGCGAGCCGCCGCAGCAGCGGCAGGGGCAGCGTCGACACGACGTGGTCCGCCGACACCGACTCGCCGCCGTCCAGGGTGATCCGCATCCGCCCGCCGGTCACGCCCATCCGCCGCACCGGCGCGTCCAGCCGCACCACGCCGCCACCGGCCTCGATCGACGCCCTGAGCGCGTCGATCACGGCCCGGTAGCCGCCTTCGGGGTACCCGCGCACCGACACGGCGCCTTCACGCCCCAGGCGCTGCCACAGGTACAGCGCGGGCACGTCGCCGAAGCGCGCGCCGAACTTCGCGCCGAACAGCGGCGCGAGCAGCAGCTCCCACACCCGGTCGCCGTACAGGCCGCGCAACCAGTCCTCGGTGCGCGTGCGGTCGAGGTCCTTGCCCTTGCCCAACCGCCGCAGCAGCACCGAGACCGCGCCGAACCTCAGCCGGTCGGGAACGCCCAACGGGGTGAACTTGAGCAGGTCCAGCGCCGTGTTGAACGGGAACGCGCGACCGTCCACGACCATGCCCATCCGGGTCGGCCGCCAGCTGATCGAGTCGCGCAGCCCGAGTTCGCCGAGCAGGTCGAGCAGGTGGTCGTCGGTCGGCATCACGCAGTGGTAGAAGCGCTCCACCCAGCGGTCGCGCCACGCGAAGAACGTGCCGAGCCCGCCGAGCTGGTCGCTGCCCTCCAGCAACGTCACCCGCGTGCCGGCGCGCACCAGCCGGTGCGCGGTGGCCAGGCCGCAGATGCCGCCGCCGACCACCACGACGTGCCCGCGCTCCGCCCGCCGCATCACAGCGCCCGGTACGGCGCGGGCGTGAGCCGGTCGCGGACCAGCAGCTTCGCGTACTGCCCGACGGTGCGGGCGATCCGGATCTTGCTGGGGCCGTGCTTGCGGTCGTAGCGCAGGGCCAGCGGCACCTCGGTGACGACCGGCCGGCAGTGCCGCAGCTTGAGCAGCAGCTCGACCATGCAGGCGAACCCGCGCTCCTCGATCAGCCGCTCGCCCCAGTGCCGCTCGGCGCGGGCCAGCAGGCTGACCCGGTAGGCGCGGAAGCCGCTGGTGCAGTCGCGGACGCCGTCGAGGCGCAGCACGCGGCGGAACAGCACGGCCGCGCCGCGCGACAGCAGCCGGCGCAGTGGTGGGGCGGTCGCGTCGTCGCCGCCGTCGACGAACCGGGAGCAGATCACCACGTCCGCGCCGGCCGCGATCTCCCGCTCCATCCGGTCGATGAGGGCCGGGTCGTGGGTGTCGTCGGCGTCCATCACCACGACGACGTCCTCGTCGCCCGCCTCGGACAGCACGGCGCGCAGCCCCGATCGGACGGCCTGGCCGAGGCCGAGGTTGACCGGGTGGCTGACCAGCCGCACGTCCAGGCCGGGCCACCCCTCGGCGACGACCTCGGCGGTGCCGTCGGACGAGCCGTCGTCGACGACCCAGGCGGTGATCTTGCCGGCGAGGGTCGCGTCGGCGAGCCGGGTCAGCAGCGGCGGCAGCGAGGCCGCCTCGTTGTAGGCGGGCAGCACGACGTGGGCGCGGGCGTGGGTGCGCGCGCCGTCGGAAAGGGCCCGTCCGCCCTGTTCCGACGTGGCGCGCACGTCTTCTTCATCGACGCTCAATGGGCCCCATTTCACTGGATGGCGGATGACGGTCCAGAATTATTCGCCTCCGGACCGCGACGGGATTCGACCACCCCGGGGGCATCTCGTCGCGCGTCTGGCTGAATTACCGCAGAAGCCGAGCCCGACCGTCACCAGAAAGGAGAACGGTGATCACCGAAAGAGTGAATTAGGTCCTCAAAATCACGCTTGATACACACCGAGTGAGCAGAGAGGCCCGTTCGGATGGTCTCGAACGGGTGACCAAATAATCGGGTTCATGGTGGGAAGGACGTCGTCCGAATGTGGTGTGGCGTGGACGGGACGCGCTCGGTCCCTGGCAAGGGCGGTCCGAGGTGAACGGGGTCGGCTCGGCGACCACCCCGACCCTGGTGTCGCGGTGGCGGCAGCAGAGGCCCCGCGAGGCCGCGGGGTCGGACCTGCTGCGGCGGGTGAACGCGGTGGCGGTGCTGCTGGTCGCGGTGGACGCGACCGCGGTGGCCGCGGTGGCGGCCCGGTACTCGCCGGGCGCGGGGTGGACCGCGGTGGTGGCTGCGGCGCTGCTCGGCGTGCGGGCCGCGTGCCGGCTGTACCGGCGGCGGCTGTGGCTGTCCTGGTTCCACGACCTGCCGCGCTCGGTCGGCGCGACGGCCGTGGCGTTCGCCCTGGTCACGCTGGCCGGCCTGGTCAGCGGCGCGCCGCCGGGCACCACCCTGGCCACGCAGTGGGCGGTGCTGGCGTTCGCCGCGCTGAGCGAACCGGCGCGGCTGCTCGTGTTCGCCTTCGGCCGCTGGTGCAGGCGGAAGTACGACCGCTGCGACCGCACGATCGTGGTCGGCGCCGGGAAGGTCGGCGTCGACCTGGTCGGCGCGATGCTGGCGCACCCGGAGTTCGGCCTGCGCCCCGTCGGGTTCGTCGACCCGGAGCCGGCGCTGGACCGCACGGCCCTGCCGGTCGCGCTGATGGACGAGGCCCTGGCCGACGCGATCACCCGGTTGGGTGTCGGCACGGTCGTGCTGGCGTTCTCGCACGCCCGCGAGTCGTCGGTGGTCGACTCGGCCATCACCGCGCACCGGCTCGGCTGCACCACCCTGGTCGTGCCCCGGATGTTCGAGCTGTACCAGGACGGGCCGGACATCGAACGGCTGCGCAGCTACCCGCTGATGCGGCTGGGCACCGCGCCGACCAGCAGGCCGAGCTGGTGGGTCAAGCGCGCCATGGACGTGCTGCTGGCCGCCGTGGCGCTGGTCGTGCTGTCCCCGGTGATCGCGCTGTGCGCGCTGGCCGTGCTGCTGGAGAGCGGCCGGCCGGTGATCTTCCGCCAGGTCCGGGTCGGGATGGATGATCAGCCGTTCGTGCTCTACAAGCTGCGCAGCGTGAGAATGAACGGTGAAGACGATTCCCAAGTCACCTGGTCGGTGGTCGGAGATCGCCGGGTCGGGCCAGTCGGACGTTTTCTGCGTAGCAGTTCGCTGGACGAACTCCCCCAGTTGTGGAACATCATCAAGGGCGACATGTCCATCGTCGGACCACGCCCGGAGCGACCCGGTTTCGTCCGCGAATTCTCGGCCATCCACGAGCTATACTGGGCCCGGCACCGAGTTCCGACGGGGCTGACCGGGCTCGCGCAAGTGCACGGGCTGCGGGGTGACACGTCGATTGTCGACAGGTCTCGATACGACAACTACTACATAGCCAACTGGTCGTTGTGGCTGGACGTGAAAATCCTGTTGCAGACGGTGGGTGAGCTGTTGTGCCGAAGGAATCGCTGAACCGGCGACGATCCCGCCGCGTCTTCGGCCTGGTGTGCGCGGTCGCGCTCCTGGTGCCGAGCGCGGCGTGCACGACGACCGCCGCCGCGGGCAGACCGACGCCACCGCACGCCCCGCTCGGTCCCGTGCCGAAGCCGCTCGCGCCGTGCGGCTGGTGGTACGGCATCGGCGAGCCGCCGACCGGCCGGGACATCACGTTCGCCGCGCAGCACTACAGCCTGGTCGTGCTCAACGCGACCGAGACGTCGTCGCTGCGCCGGCTCAAGCAGCTCAACCCGAAGATCAAGGTGCTGGTCTACAAGGACTTCTCCAGCGCGCGCAACTACCCCGGCGCGGTCAACGGCGAGGTGGACGCGCCGTTCCTGCCGACCGGCATCGGCTACTTCAAGGCCCACCGCGAGAACCCGAACTGGTTCGCGGTGGACACCAAGGACAACCGGATCGAGTGGAACTCCTACCCGAAGCACTGGCAGATGACCGTGTGGGACCCGGCCTACCAGAAGGCGTGGAGCGAGGCGGTCACCGCCGAGGTGGTGCGCGAGGGCTGGGACGGCGTGCTGGCCGACAACGACTTCAGCTCCCTGAAGTACTACTCCTCGGCCGTGCTCAAGGGCACGGAGAACGCGGCCGAGTCCGACCGGATGATCCGCGAGGGCATGGACACGTTCCTCACCACGGCCGGTGACGCCCTGCACAAGGCCGGGAAGATGCTGATCCCGAACGTGTCCGAATCCCACCTGACCGCGGGAAGGTGGACGGCGCACTCGCGCTACGACGGCGCGATGGAGGAGAACTTCGGCCTGCGCGACACCGGCACGGGTGAACTGCTCACCTTCAAGGGCAACGAGTGGAAGGAGCTGCGGTCGCAAGCCGCCCTCGGCGAGACGTGGCTCCTGCTGATCACCCACACCAAGGGCGCCAGGGAGGAACGAGTCGGCTACGCCACCGCGGCCCTGCTGGCGAGCCCGCACACGTGCTGGTCCGGCGCGACCACCAAGGACTACCGCAACCCCGACTGGTCGCGCTACCAGGACGCCCCCCTGGGCGAGGCGACGGAAACCGCGAACCGCCTCCCCTCCGGCGTGTGGGACCGACGCTTCACCGGCGGCTACGTGGCCGTGAACCCGACCGGACAACCCGCGAGGGTCACACCCCCACCGGGCCTGGTCAACATCGACGGCGGCGCCGCCGCCCCGGCCACGATCGAGATCGCCGCCGGCGACGCCATCGTCCTCGTCAACCCAACCCACATCACCACCACCACCGCCGCAACAGCCACCACCAGCTCAACCACCACCAACCCCGCCACCACAAACCCAAGCACCACCAACCCATCCACCACCAACCCATCCACCACCAACCCGTCGACCACCAGCCCACCCACCACGAACCCATCCACCACCACCAACCCAACTACCACCAACCCCGTCGTCACCACCCCGACCACCTCACCACCCGACCCATCACCCCCTCCCTCCTAACCACCCCTCCCTCTAACCACCGCCTCACAACCGCCTCACAACCGCCATCACCCCTCACCCGACCTCACCGACTCACTTCATCGTCGGCACCGACTCACTTCATCATCGGCTCAACCCACGAGCTGCCCATGACCTCGCGGTAGAGGGCGAGGTGGCGGCGCGCGCACACGTCCGGCGCAAACCGCTCCCGCGCCCGCTCAGCGAGCTCCAACCCGATCCGCCCGGGATCGGGCTCCGCGAACAACTCCCGCAACCGAGCGGCCAACCCCTCGACATCACCCGGCACCGCCAACGCCCCAGCCGCCGCCCGGTCCCCCAGCATGTCCGCCACCCCACCGGTGTCCGTCGCCACCACTGGCTTGCCCGCCGCCATCGCCTCGGCCACCACCAACGGCTGCTGCTCCATCGTGGACGGCAGCACGAGCGCGTCGTGGTGCCGCAGCAAGTCGGGCACATCGCTCCGGAAACCCAAGAACTCCACCCTGCCGCCCAACTCGCGCGCCAACGCCTCCGACTTCCCCCGCTCCGGCCCGTCCCCCACCACCGTCAACCTGGCGTCCGCCGGCATCACCCCGGGCAACGCCAAGGCCGCCAACAGGGTGGCCAACCCCTTGCGCTCCACCAACAACCCGACGAACACCAACCGCCGCACCCGTCCCGCCGGCGGCTGCACGTGCGCGGGCTCCACGCAGTTGTCGATGTGCGCCAACCTCGACGCGGGCACCGTCAACCGCGCCGACAGGAACCGCCCCATCGCCCGCGCCGGCACCACCGTCCGATGCACCACCCGCGCCACCACGGCATCCGCCGCCAACACCACCCGCGTGTAAGCCGAAGGCCCCACCGCCCCCGGCACACCCCGGAACCACTCCTCACCCACATCGTCCGGCACACCGTGATAGGTCTGGATCACCTTGTGCCGCAACCGCAATCCGGCACTCACCAACCCGGCACGCCGATCCTGCGCGTGCACCACGTCCGGCCGCCACTCCCGCACCACCGCCCGCGCCCGCCGCCCGGCCCGGACATCAGCCTTGTCGCCCACCTCGACAACCTCGTGGTGCCCGCTCAACACCTCCGCACCCCTCCGGGGCAAGGGCCCGAACACCCGCACCTCCGCCTGCCCGGACCCGATCACCGCCCGCGCCAACCGAACAGTGACGTCCACCGGCCCCCCACTGTCCTGGGTCAACAGATACGCAACCCGCAACCGACCGCTCACACCCACCACCAATCCTCTCAACCACAACGGACCCGAAACACGACCCACCGAGGCCCGATTTGACATGGGTTCGGGTGCTTTAGGCTGGTCGAAGCCGGCAGGCCTGGCGGGACGCTCTTCCCCGCCGGGCCTG
>NZ_JBEOVG010000054.1:0-60427 GCF_040295345.1 Actinosynnema sp. NPDC002837 | reverse complement strand
GGCGGGAGTCCTCTCCCGCCAGAGGGGGAGGAGTCACTTGCGGTCTTCCCACTCCTTCTGCGCCTCGGTGAGCTTCTTCGCCATGTCGTCCAGGAACTGCTGGCCGGTCAGCTCGCCGAGGAGCACCTTCTGGTACTGGGGCTCGCTGTCGGTCTTGGTGATCGACGAGTACTGCGGCAGGTAGACCGGCGCGGGCACGAGGACCGTGGCCGGGTCTTCCAGCACGCCGAGCGCCATCTTCACGTGGGCGGCGGAGTCGATCCACGCCGCGCTGCGCACGTCGGTGTTGGCGGGGATCTGGCCGACCTTCTCGTTCCAGTAGCTGTTGGACTCGGCCGAGGTCAGGAACTCGGCGAACTTCCAGGCGGCGTCCTGGTTCTCGCTGTTCTTGAACACCGCGAAGCCGTCGGTCGGGTTGGGCACGACGGTCCGCTTGCCGCTGGGGCCGACCGGCAGCGGCATCGCGGCGACCTTGTCGCCCAGCGCCTTGGTGACGTCGCTGTAGGAGCCGAGGTTGTGGTGCATCATCGCCACCGAGCCGCCGGTGAACTGGGCGATCATCTGGGTGAAGCTGTTGTTGACGTCGGCCTCGGGGGTGGCCTTCTTGTACAGGTCGGCGACCTTGTCGACGAGCTCGGCGTTGGCCGGGTCGTTGAGGGTGCTCTTGCCGTCCTTGAAGAAGGTGTCCACGCCGGAGTACGCGTAGGCCTCGGTGATCAGCTGGAACACCGACCCCGCGCCACCGCGGATGGTGTAGCCGTACTTGTTCGCGCCGGTGTCGGTGAGCTTGGTGGCGGTGGTGATGAACTCGTCCCAGGTCTTCGGCGCCTCAAGGCCCGCGTCGGAGAACCAGTCGGTGCGGTACCAGACGATGTCCATGTTGGCCGAGGACGGGACGATGTAGAGCTTGCCGTCCGGCGCCGTCTGGCGGACGGTCTCGACCAGCGACGGGAGCAGCTTGTCCTTCAGCGGACCGCTGTTGATGCGGTCGTCGAGGGGCGCCAACGCCTCCTGGCCGACCAGGTGCGCGAGGTACGAGGTGGTCACGCCGCCGACGTCGGGCGTCTCGCCGCCCGCGATGGCCGTGTCGTACTTCTGCTGCACCGACGCGCTGGGGATGCCGACGTACTCGACCTTGATGGTCGGGTTCGCCTTCTCGAAGCGCGAGATCAGCTCCTTGTAGATCGGCTCGCGGGCGGGCCCGCCGTTGTTGTCCCAGAACGTGATGGTGACGTTCCCGTCGGCGCCCGCACCTCCCTCGGACGAGCAGGCGGACAGCGCCAGGGCGGCGGCGGCCACGGCGACCAGCAGTTTTCTCATGATGCTCCCTATCCCTTGACAGCCCCGGCGCTGAGCCCCTGCACCAGGAACCGCTGCACGACGGCGAAAACCAGGACCACCGGCACGGCCGCGACCACGCCACCGGCGGCGAGTGCCCCGAAGTCGGTGTTGAACTCACCCAACGTGTAGCTCAGGCCGACCGGCAGGGTGAACTTGTCCTGCTTCGTGGCGAACATCAGCGCGAACAGGAACTGGTTCCAGGCGCCGATGAACGCGAACGACCCGACCGCCACCAGGGCGGGCTTGAGCTGCGGCAGGACGACCGCGAAGAACGCGCGCACGCGCGAGCAACCGTCCACCATGGCGGCTTCCTCGAGCTCCACCGAGATGTTGCGGATGAACCCGCTCATCAGGATCAGCGAGAGCGGCAGCTGGAACGCCACCTCCGCGATGACCAGGCCGGTGATGCTGTTGAGCAGCCCCAGCCCCTTGAAGATCACGAACAGCGGGATCAGCATCATCGCGCCGGGGATGAACTGGCTGCACAGCATGGCCAGCAGGAACACCCGCTGGCCGCGGAAGCGGAACCGCGCGAGCGCGTACCCGCCCATCACCGACAGGATGGTCACGAACACGAGCACGCCCAAGCCCATGATCACGCTGTTGTAGAAGAAGATGCCGAACCCGATGTCGTTCCACACCGTGTCGAAGTGCTCGAACGAGATCGGCCACGGCACGAGCTGCGTGGAGCCGGCCGGCCGCACCGCGAACACCAGCATCCAGTAGAACGGGATGAGCGTGAACAGCAGGTACAGCACCAGCGGCACGTGGATCATCCACGGCTTGCCCGGCTCCTCGGCCACGGCCCGGCGACGCCGCTTGGTCGGCTGCCGGGGCGGCGGCGGGGTGTCCACCGGCGGTCGGGTCAACGTCTCGGTCATGCACGACTCCCGAACTTCGACAACCGCAGGTAGGCGATCGAGAAGAACAACAGGATCAGGAACCCGGCCACGGTGAGCGCCGAGCCGTACCCGAAGTTGTGCGAGTCGACGGCCTGCCTGGCCACGTACAGCGGCAGCGTGGTGGTCTGGTTGGCCGGACCACCGCCGGTCAGGGTGTAGATGAGGTCGACGTTGTTGAACTCCCACACCGCGCGCAGCAGCGTCGACAGGATGATCGCGTCCTTCAGGTGCGGCAGGGTGACGCTGGTGAAGCGCCGCCACCGGCTCGCGCCGTCCACGGACGCCGCCTCGTAGAGGTCCTTGGGGATGCTCTGGAGGTCGGCGAGCAGCAGGATCGCGAAGAACGGCACGCCGCGCCACAGCTCGGTCACCACGAGGGCCTCGAACACGGTGTCGGGGTTGCCGAGCACCGAGGTGCCCGGCGAGCCGATGCCGAGGTTCGACAGCTCCTGGAAGATGCCGGTCGACGGGTTGAGCAGCAGGATCCAGATGCCCGTGGTGAGCACGCCGGACACCGCCCACGGCGAGAACACCAGCGCCCGCGCCATGCCCCGGCCGATGAACGTCTCGTTCACGATCAGGGCGAGCACGAGGCCGAGCAGCAGTTGCAGGCCGACTTCGACGAAGACCCACTTGGCGCTGAACGCCAGGCTCTGCCAGAACAGCGGGTCGTCGAACAGCATCTGCTTGAAGTTGTCCAGCCCCGCGAAGCCGTTCTTCCACGGCTGCGTGACGTTGTACCGCTGGAGGCTGTAGTAGACGACGCTCCCGATCGGGTAGACCAGGAAGACCGCCATCAGCACCAGCGTCGGTGCGATCAGGGCGTAGGGCGCCCAGGTGCGAGTCCTCATGCGGGGTTCCAGTCGCCGAGGTACGCGCGCAGGGTGTGCTGTGCCGCCTGGTCGTGGGTCAGCTGCGGCCGGTCGGGGCCGGCGGTGGCGCCGGGGCCGGAGTTGCGGAACTCGGCGAACCGGGCGTCGCGCCAGGAGAAGCCGGACATGTCGGTCCACGGCGCGGTCTTCACCGCGGCGGGCAGCTTGGTGTCGCGGATGACGACCGAGGCGATGGCGTCCGGGTCGCCGCCGGGGTGCCACGGCCGGCCGAGGTAGTAGGTGCCCGCGGGCGCGTCGCTCAGGATCGTGGAGTTCATGATCAGGAAGCCGTGCGGGTTGTCGCGGCGCGTGCTGGCGGCGGTGAGGTAGCCGTTGGGGTCGCCGCCCCGGTCGAGCGCCTTGATCGTGACCTGGTCGAACACGGCGGTGGCGCGGCCGAAGATGAAGTCGACGTCGCCCACGATCTCGCCGCCCCGGTAGTACTGGCGGGCTTTCGTGCCCACGGCGCGCGTGTCGGCGTACAGGGTGTCCTGGTGGCCGAGGAAGCGGACGCGGTCGTAGTACTGCCGGTCGCCGGTCGCCTTCACCGCGACGGCCTGGGTGCCGGTGATCTCGGGGTGCGCGGCCCGGTCGAACGAGTTGCTGAACGTGAGGTCGCGCGCGGTGAAGCCGTCGGCCTCGACGGTCGCGGTGGCCGAGCCGGTGGTGCCGTAGGTCGTGCCGTCGGGCTTCTTGGTGCCGTTGGCGTTGTCGTAGTCGATCACGACGTCGCGCGCGGTGCCGGTGGAGCCCTTGAGGGTCAGGTCGGGCTTGGTCGCGGGCACCCGGATCACCTCGCGGTACACGCCCTTGCCGATGGTGATGGTGGTGCCCGGCGGCGCGGCGTCGATCGCGGCCTGCACCGTGTCGAAGTCCGTGCCCTTGGCCACGTGGTAGCGCTCGCGCTGCTGCGCGCCGGCCTTGAGGTTCTTCACCCGGGAGGTGGCCTCCAGGCCGCGGGTGAACTCGGGGGTCCAGCCGGCGTCGCCGGCGAGCTGCGCGGTGGGGTTGGCCGCGTTGAACGCGTCGAGCACGTCCACCGGCCGCCCGTCGACCAGCGTGCCGACCTCGGTGATGGCCGTGCCGCCCCAGTTGTAGATCAGGTCCTCGACCGCGCCGCCGTTGCCCAGCTTGACGTAGTTGTTCTCCACGTACAGCTTCGACTGCACGCCGACGCCCCACGCGTAGACGAACGTCGGGCCGGGCTCGTACAGGTTGTTGTAGACGTGCACCTGGCCGAACCGGACGCGCGGCAGGCGTTCCTCGACGTTGCGGAACACGTTGTGGTGCACCGAGATCCGCAGCTTGCCGGGGTCGGTGGTCGAGGTGTTCGACGAGCCGATGAGCATCGTCTTGCCGTGGTCTTCGAACAGGTTGTACGACGCGGTGACCAGGTCGGTGCCGTTGGTCATGTCGAGCGAGCCGTCGTGCTGCTGGAAGGGGCGGCCGAAGTAGGTCGGCGCCGCGCTGTCCGGGGACGGCTGGTCGGTGAACGTGTTGTGGTCGACCCAGACGTTCGTGGCGCGGTTCAGCGAGACGGCGTCGTAGTCGGAGTTCCAGTTGCCGGTGGCGCCGTCGGTCGGGTCCCACTGCGGGAAGCAGTCGCGCGTGTCGCGGAACGTGAGGTTGCGGACGATCACGTTGCTCGCGCCGTGGATGCGGACGCTCGCGCCGGTGATGCCCGCGCCCTTGCCGTCGCCGACGATCGTGGTGTCCGAGCCGACGGTGAGCGCGATGGCCTCCGCCTGGCGGCGGGCGGACGCCGCGCGGGCGTCCTCCAGCGGGCCGCTCGGCTCGGTGTCACGCCCCCAAACAGCGGGGTCGTATGCGGCCAAATAGCCCGCGAGCGTGTAGCCGTCCGTGGCATACGTTGCGCAATCAGCCCTGAAGTCGATGACGCCGCGCACCTTGATCAGGCGCGGGGCGGGCGACGCCAGGGCGGCCCGCAGTTCTGCCGCAGTGCGCACCACGTGCTCGGTGGTCGCGGCCGACCCACCGGTCGTGCCGGCACCGCTCGAAGCCCAGCCGTCACCGGGTTGGAGAACCTGTCTCCCCAGGTCATGGCCTGCGTGCGCGGGTGCCGCCGCGATCACGCCAAGGGCGCAGGAAAGCACGAGCGCAGTACTGAGTATCCGCATGACGAGGGGCCTTCCCCGGCGAATTTGTTCATAAATGTGAACACGTTCCAGATGTGCGAACAGAGTATTGCGAAAGTATCCGCCACACGTCAACGACGTAACTTCGTTCGATGGCCGTTCGACGACGTGATTCGACGCCTAGTCGAATTCGAGTCGAATTCGATGGCGCGACCGGCCCACCGCCGCGTCCGGTCGGCAGCGGTGTGGATGGTGGAACCGGTACCGGTGCGACGCGGGCGGGTGCGGGACGCAGTACTGATGAAGCGTCGGACCGATAACCGACGACGGCGGCGCGGCGGGAAGCGGTCCCGGTGGGGCGTCAGACCGACACCCGACCCGGCGGCTTGCAGGCGGAAGCGGTGCCAGGCGGGACATCGGACCGCCCTCTAACGCGGCGGCGTCCGAGGGCGGTGGCGGTGGGCCGTCAGACCGGCGGGGTGAAGGCGCCGATCCGGGCGGACAGGGCTCGGGCGTGCGGGTTGGCCGGGTGGCGGTCGGCCAGGTGGCGCAGCGGTCGCAGCCGGTCGGCGACGCGGGTCGAGCGGATCGTGCCCGCCAGCGCCAGTGCCCGCCCGCCCACGTCGGCCGCGTGGTCGAAGTCCCCGTCCACCAAGTGGTTGGCGGCCAACGCCATCAGGCTGAACGCGCGGCTGCGCGTCATGGCCTCCGGATAGCCGGCCACGGCGGCGGTGAGCGAGTCGATCGCGGGCGCGGTGCGCGACGGGTCGACCGTTCGGGCCAGGTCGGTCAGCACCACGCCGGTCAACCCGCACAGGTCCGTCTCGTCGAAGAAGCGCGCCCATCCCGGCGCCGGGCCGGACGCGCGGGCGAACTCGTCGTGCGCCAGGTTCAGCAGCCGCACCGCCTCGTCCTTGTCGCCCAACCCCGCGCGCGCCCACGCCTGGTTCGCGAGCAGCATCGCGACGGCGCGCCGTGAACCCGCCCGCCGGGCCGCGACCAACCCGGACGCGAACGCCTCCAGCGCCTCGCGCCGCCGACCGCCGTGCAGCCGCATCCGGCCGACGCGGTAGTGCACGTTGGCCGCCAGGTCGTGCCGGCCCGCCTCCACCGCCAAGTCCAGCGCCCGGTCCCAGTGCCGCGAGGCCGCCGGCTCGAAACCGGTGTCGAAGCACGTCCAGGCGGCCAGGTTGTGCAGGTCGGCCAACGCCACCAGCAGCCGCTCGCGCACCGCGCCCGAGGCGGCGACGTCGAGCAGCCGGTCGTGCCGCGTCGCGCACTCGACCGCCGAGTCGCGGCACGCGCCGCCGCCGCGCCGGTAGTCCACGTCGCGCAGGCGTTCGGTCTCGGCCGCCAAGCGCTCCACGTCCTCGACCCCGATGTGTGCCGGGACGCGCTGAGGTTCTGCCATCGCCGCACCTCGCAATTCCACTAGAGCGGTGGAGGGGATCCAACTGGCATGTGGCTGCGGGGTACCCAGGGTGACAGCGCCACCACCCTGACGGGAGCCGCCGTCAGGGGCGCGCATCGGCCCCTGCGCCGACGCCCGCGAGGGGGCCGGAATCGGGGGGTGGTCGGGTTCCGCACGGCCGGCGGACGCGCCCGTGGCCGGCCCCGATCACGGCGCCCCTCCCCCACCAGCGGCTCCGACGGCGTGGCTGCCCGCACTCGTCGTCGACAGGAGAGACATTCCATGCCAACGGGATCCTTCAACGCGCGAGCCCGGCAACTGGCCGACGGGCGGCACGTGCGGTTCACGCCCGTGACGCGCCGCCCGTGACACCACCGGCCGGGGCCTTGCGATCGCGCGGTACGAGGCGACCGGCGAACCGGGCGCCGCCGAGGTCGCGGTGGTGGTCGCCCCGCCGTGGCGGCGCGTGGGCCTGGCCACCGCGCCGTCGCCCGGATGCCGCGCTCGGCAGGCGGCGTCCGGGCGAGCGGCGGGTCCACTGTGGACTGGTCGGTGCCGTTGCCACCACCGTCAACCGGACTGGACCACTCGTCCGCCGTGCGCCGACCCGCACGTGACGACGAGGAACGCCGACCGCGACCGATCAGCGCCGTCCTCCCCGAACTGCGGCGCCGGCGCGGCTTGACGCAGCACGACCCGGCTCGACGACTGCACGCGGCGTCCGGGAACGTCAGCATCGCCCGGCGCAGCGGCCGCGGCGGGTGACGGACTACCGGCCCGCACCGACCAGGGCCGGGTACTGCACGGCGACGTCCTGCGCCAGCGCGGCTTTCACCTGTCGCGTCAGCTCGTCGGCCAGCACCTCGAAGGCGTCGGCCTCGATGCCGTCCACCGCGAGCTCCGCGACGTCGCGCGGATCGCTCTTGGGCGCGTCGACGCCGGCGGTCATGTCGGTGTCCACGTAGCCGACGTGCAGCCCGGTGACCTGGATGCCGCGCGGGCGCAGGTCGAGGCGCAGGGAGTTGGTCTGCGACCACAGGGCGGCCTTCGAGGCGCTGTAGGAGCCGCTGATCGCCACCCAGGACAGGACCGAGGCGACGTTGAGCAGGTGCCCGCCGCCGTTGCGCTCGATGATCGGCACGAACGCGCGGGCCACGTGCAGCGGGCCGTAGAAGTTGGTCTCGAACTCGCGGCGGACGTCGTCCAGCGGCGAGTCCAGGAAGGACGCCTTCACCAGCCCGCCCGCGTTGTTGATCACGATCGTCACGTCGTCCGCCCGGGCCGCGGCGGCGGCGACCGAGGCGGGGTCGGTGACCTCCAGCTCGACCGGGACGGCGTCCGGGTGCGTGACGGTGCGCGGGTCGCGGGCGGTCGCGTAGACCTTCCGCGCGCCTCTCGCGTACAGGGCCTCGACCAGGGCCTTGCCGATGCCCCGGTTGCCGCCGGTGACCAGGGCGGTCGCCCCGTTGATGGTGGTCATGCCAATCCTTCCCAAGGTGGAAACCGATCGGTTTCCTCGGCCGACTGTAAACCGATCGGTTTCCCCACCGCAACTCCGGCGGTAACCTGCGGGGGTGACCACCACCCCACGGGACCGCCTGCTGGACGCGGCGGGCGAGCTGTTCTACCGGGAAGGCGTCGGCGTCGGCGTGGACGCGCTGTGCAAGGCGGCCGGCGTCTCCAAGCGGTCGATGTACGTGCTGTTCGACAGCAAGGACGAGCTGATCGCGGCCAGCCTCGACCGGCGGGCGCCGGGCTACGACGCCGCGCTGCTGCCCCCGGGCGGCGGCACGCCGCGCGAGCGGATCCTGCACGTGTTCCGCGCGCAGGACGGGCTGACCGGGCAACCGGGCTACCGCGGCTGCCCCCTGGTCGCCACGGCGACCGAGCTCAAGGACGCCGGCCACCCGGCCAACGCGGTGGCCCGCCGGCACAAGCAGGCCCTGACCGACTTCTTCGCCGCCGAGGCGCGTGCGGCGGGCGTGGCGGACCCGGACACGCTGGCCGCGCAGCTGACGATCGTGTTCGACGGCTCGGGCGCCCGCGCCGTGGTGCGGGCCGAACCGCTGGCCGGCCTCGGCGTCACCACCGCGACGGCGCTGCTCGACGCGGCCGGGGTCGGCTGACGCGCGCCGTGATCCGACCGGGGCACGCGTCGCCGGCGGCCCCGGAGCCGTGGTCGTCGCTGCGCAGGGCCGGCGGGCGATCATCTCGCGCCGGCTGTTCCAAGGCGTGATCCGGCCGGGTGGCCGGGCCCGCGTCGCCGGCGGAGTCGGACGTCGCCGAGCGGCCCGGTCAGCCCCGGTCGGCCTGGTCGGCCCGCCACTCCTCGACCACGTGCTCGACGTCGTAAGGCATCAGGTTCAGCGGCGGTCCCGACATCGGCTTGCGGATCGCCTCGACGATCCTGGCGTTGATGTCGGCCAGGATCGAGCGCACCTCGGCCTCGGTGCGCGCCCGGCCGGCGGCCTCGCGCGCGGCGGCGGCCTCCTTGCGCAGCAGCAGCGTCGGGGGGAGCGCGGTGCCCTCCTCGCGGCGCAGCTTCTCCTTCACCCACCACAGCTCGTCGTGCGGCTCGTGCAGCCCTTTCAACGGCCGGCCCGCACCGGGCAGGTCCTCGAAGTCACCGCGGTCCTGCGCCTCGCGGATCTGCCGCTCGATCCAGGTCTCGAAGCCGACACCGGCCGGTTTGCGCTCGGTCACGACGCACCACCCCCCTGCCGAGGGTACCGGCGGTCGGGTCCGCCGGTCGCCGCTGCTCGGGGACGCCGGCCGGGCGCCCGCCGAGCCGTCACGTCGCCGGCTGACGGCTCGCGGGTGCGCCCGGTGCCGGGCGCACCCGCGAGGTCCGGTCAGGACAGCGTGCAGATCGGCACGGGCACCCAGCCGGTGGCGTCACCGGTGCCGTTGAACCCGACCTTGGTCGAGCCCGCCGGCGGGATGCCGCCGTTCCAGGACGTGTTGGACACCGTCACCGCCGTGCCGCTCTGGGTGAAGGAGCCGTTCCAGCCCTGGCTGAGGGACATGCCGGCGTTGAACGTGAACCCGATGCGCCACCCGCGGGTCGGCGAGGCGCCGCCGTTGCGGATGGTGATCTCCACCGTGAACCCGCCCGGCCACTGGTTGACGACCTTGATCTCGACGTCGCACGACCCGCCGGGGGCGGAAGTCGTGGTGGTCGTGGTGGTCGTCGTAGTAGTAGTGGTCGTGCTGGTGGTCGTAGTGGTCGTGGACGTGGGCGTGGTGCCGTTGAGCGCGGACACCACGGCCGGGATCCACTTGTCCGCGATCTTGCGATCACCGGACGCGTTCGGGTGAACGCCGTCGTAGGTGTCACTGGCGGTGTTGAACCCGGCCCACTGGTCCACCACGGTGACCGGCGACTGCGCGGTGGACTTGCCCGCCGCCCAGCCCGTGATCGCCGCGTTCAGGTCGACCACCCGCTGGGGGCACTCCGCGCAGGCGCTCGCCGCCATCGGGATGATCTTGGCGACGATCACCTTCATGCTCGCGTTGTTGGCGCGCATCTGGTCGACCAGCTTGCCGTAGGCGGCCAGGATGGTCGCGGTCGACCGGTTGCTCCAGACGTCGTTGGTCCCGAAGTGCATGAGCACCACGTTCGGGTTGGTGGCGGCCAGCCACCCGACGAGCTGGTTCTGGTCGGCCACCGCGGTGACCAGCGCGCCGCCGTGGCCCTCGTTCTCGCCGTCGTAGGCGAACCCGCAGCCGTCACCGGCGCGGGTGCCCACGAAGTCGATGTTCGTGTGCCCGGCCGCGCGCAGGTCGCGGTCCAGCAGGGCGCGCCAGCAGCCCGGCGAGCCCGTGATCGAGTCGCCCAGTGCCATGATCCGCGTCGGCGCGGCGGCCTCGACCGCCTGGCCGGGTGCGGCCACCAAGAGGCCGACGAACGTGGCCAACGCCGCTAACAGTGCCGCGACCGCGGCTTTTCTCGACATCGCGTGCTCCTCTAGGCCGTCGTGCAGGTGGCGCCGTTGAGCGTGAACGCGGTGGGCGCCGAGTTGGTGCCGTTCCACGACCCGATGAAGCCGAAGCTGACCGAGCCGTTCGCCGGGATGGTGCCGGTGTAGGACACGTTGGTCGCGCTCAGCGTGGAGCCGGACTGGGTCGTGGTGGCGCCCCAGGACTGGCTGACCGTCTGGCCGTTGGCCCAGGTCCAGCGCAGCGTCCAGCCGTTCACCGCGGCCGTGCCGGTGTTGGCGATCTTCACGTCGCCCTGGAAGCCGCCCTGCCACTGGCCCGCGATCTTGTAGGTGACCGCGCAGGACGCGGGGCCGCCGCCACCGGGCTGGGTGGTGACGTTGACCGTGCCGGAACGGGTGGAGCGGTTGCCCGCCGCGTCCCGCGCGTACACGGCGAACGTGTAGGTGGTGCTCGCCGACAGGCCGGTGACGGTGGCCGTCGTCGTGGCGGTGCTCGCGGCGGCGGTCTCGGTGGTGCCGTTCACGCGGACCACGTCGTAACCGGTGACGCCGACGTTGTCGGTGGACGCGGTCCAGGACAGCGTGGCGCCGGTGGAGGTGACGCCGGACGCGGTCGGGGTGCCGGGCGTGGACGGCGCGGTGGTGTCCGGGCCGGTGCCGCTGTCGTAGACGGTGGCCTGGCGGGAGGTGGCCTTGATGCCGTTCGCGCCGTTGACCGCGCGCTGGCCCCAGCTCGTGAGCTGGGCGGCGTTGAAGCCGGTGACCATGTCGAGGTACTCGACGCCGCCGCCGTTGCCCGACCAGGACCACGCCAGGTAGCCCAGCTTGAGCGACTGGGTGGTGGCGAAGATCGTGTCCTCGTCCGGGTTGCCGTCGGAGTGGTCGTGGCCGAACTCGCCCACCACGATCGGCAGCTTCGCCGTGACGAACCGGTTCAGGTAGTCGTTGATCTCGGCGGCCGTGTCGAACACGCCGTACATGTGGATGGAGAACACGGTGTTCTTCTGGGGGTCGGCGGCGAACACCGACGCGGCGTTGTCGCGCATGGTGAAGGCCCAGTCCTGCCCCCAGTTCGGCGCGTCCACCATGATCGTGTGCTCGAAGCCCGCCGAGCGCAGCGAGGTGATGGCGTCCTTGGTCGCCTGGGTCCAGCCGGTGTAGCCGGTGTTGCCCCACGGCTCGTTGCCGATGTTGAGGATGACGTACTTCTCCTGGCCGGCCATGGCGCTCTGGATGCTCTTCCAGTACTCCACGGCGCGGGCCAGGCTGACGGCGCCGCTCTGCTCCTGGTAGCCGGTGGTGTCGTGCACCTCCATCACGCAGATGAGCTTGTTGGCCTTGCACTGGCTGATGACGCCCGCGACGTCGGCGGCGTTGTTCAGCGTCCACCGGTCGCCGGAGCTGAGGACGACGCGGACCGTGTTGGCGCCCGTGGCCTTGATGTCCTTGAGCGCCTGGGTGGTGCGGTCGGCGTACCAGGTGTGCGCGTGGTTCACGCCACGCATCACGAAGTCGTTGCCGTTGGCGTCGAGCAGACGCCCGTTGCTGACGGTGAACCCGGCCGCGGCGTGTGCCGGCGTCACCGCCAGCAGTGACAGGACCAAGGCGGCGACGGCGGCGCCCACCAAGGCGAATCGCTTGCGCATGGATGTACCTCGCGTAGTTGTCGACGTTGACGTAGCGAGCGCAGGGCAGCGCGCCTGCCTGCGGCAGGCCTCAACACCAAAGCAATTAACCGCTTAAGTGTCAACGCCCGGTTCGCCTCTCAACCCCGGCCCACACCCGCTCCCCCACCCCACTGCCCGCAGCTTCGACCGCACCGCGAAGAGACCGTCTGGGACCGCTCCCAGACCGCCTTGCGCAAGTCTCCTACACCCCGCGCCGGCACACCACCCCCACCCTTCGCGTGTCCCGCGCCGGCGCTGGCGGTTCGACTCGCGAGGGGCGTGGGTCAAGGGGTCGGGGGGTGGGAGGTGCTGGAGCGGGGGACCAGTTCGGGGTCCGAGGTCTTCACCTGTTCGGCCGGGGCGCCGTTGATCACGTCGAGGAGCAGCCGCACGGCGGCGGCGCCGCGTTCGGCGATCGGGCGGCGGACCGCCGACAGCGCCGGGCGCACCAGGCGGCACAGGGCCGAGTCGTCCCACGCCACGAGGGAGAGCTGGTCGGGCACCGTCAGGCCCAGCTCGTGGGCCACGCCGAGGGCGGACACGGCCATCACGTCGTTGTCGAACACCAGGGCGGTGGGCGCGATGCCGCTCGTCAGGACCCGCCGGGTCACGCGGGCGGCGGCCTCGTCGGAGTAGTCGGCGTGCACCACGCGGGCGTCGGGCAGGCCGAGGCGCGCGGCGGCCGTGGTGAACGCGCGGGACCGGGTCTGGGTGTGCACGAACTTCGTCGGCCCCGCGACCCGGACGATGCGGCGGTGCCCCAGCGCGACCAGGTACTCCAGCACCTCCGCCACGGCCAGCTCGTCGTCCGTCCACACGCACGGCAGGTCCGGCACGACCGGCTCGCCGAGCACGACCGCGGGCAGCCGCAGCTCACGCACCAGCTCCACCCGCGGGTCGTTCTGGACCAGGTCGACCAGCAGCACGCCGTCCACCCGCCGCTCGCCCCACCACCGCCGGTACGCCGCCAGCTCGGCCGCCGAGTTGTCCGTCACCTGGAGCAGCAACGACGTCGGCCCGCCCGCGAGCGCGCCCTGGATCCCGGAGATCAGCTGCATGAAGTACGGCTCGACGCCGATCACCCGCGCGGGCCGGTCGACCACCAGCCCGATCGCGTTCGCCCGACCGTCGCTCAACGACCGCGCCGCGCTGCTGGGCACCCACCCGAGGCGGTCGGCGATGTCCATGATCCGACGACGCGTCGGCTCCGAGACGCCCGGCCGGTTGTTGAGCGCGTAGGAGACCGCGCCGGTGGACACGCCCGCGGCCTTGGCGATGTCCGAGATGGTCGGACGCTTACCACCTACCACCCGCGCCTCCTCGGTCGGTGATCATCAAGTCTAGCGGCGGTACCCGCGGCTCAGCCCGGTAGGGTAATTAAGCGCTTAACGGATTATGGAAAGGGGACCGCCGTGCCCTGGTTCGACCTCTCCGAGCGGGAGCTCGCGCTGTACCGGACCGACACCGCCGAGCCGGACAACCTCGACCTGTGGTGGAAGGCACGGCTGGACGAGGCGCACGCCGCCGCGCTGCCACCGGTCCTCACCCCGTACGCGGCCGACGCCTACGGACCGCTCTCGGTCTGGGACGTCGAGTTCTCCGGCCACGGCGGCGACCGGGTGCGCGGCTGGTACCTCCGCCCCGCCGGCGCCGGCGTCGAGGCGCTGCCGACCGTCGTCTGCTACATCGGTTACGGCGGCGGGCGCGGCCTGCCGTCGGAGCACGCGCTGCTGCCGTCCGTCGGCTACGGGGTGTTCGTGATGGACACCCGCGGCCAGGGCGGTCGGTGGACGCTCGGCGCCACCCCCGACACCGGCTTCGCGGGCCCCGAGCACCCCGGCGTGATGACGCGCGGCATCGCCGCCCCCGAGACCTACTACGTCACGCGCCTGATGGTGGACGCCGCCCGTGCCGTCGAGGTGGCCGCCTCGCTGGACGGGGTGGACGAGACGCGGATCGCGGTGTCCGGCGGCAGCCAGGGCGGCGGGCTGGCGCTGGCCGCCGCCGCGCTCAACGGCGAGGCGGTGAAGGTCTGCCACGCGGACGTGCCGTTCCTGTGCGACTTCCAGCGGGCCATCACCCTGACCGACGCCGAGCCGTACGCGGAGATCGCCAAGTTCCTGGCGCAGCACGTCGACCTGATCCCCGCCGCCCGCGACACGCTGCGGTACGTGGACGGCGCGTTGCTGGCCAAGCGGATCACCGCGACGTCGCTGCTGAGCGTCGGCCTGATGGACGAGGTGTGCCCACCGTCCACGGTGTACGCGGCCTACAACGAGATCACCGCGCCGAAGGAGATGGCGGTGTTCCCGTTCAGCGGGCACACCACGCCGCGGGTGCACGACGAGCGCAAGCTCCGCCACCTGCGCGCGCACCTCTAGCCCCGGCGCGACGCACGGCCATCACGCTCGCCACGAGGTAGCGGGTTGGCGGGACGTGAGGGGGACCACCGCCATAGTCCCCCTCACGCCCCAGCCCGGTCAGTGGACTCGGCGGCTCTCCGGGGGCCCCAGGTAGCTCGACCTGAGGCCTCCCGTGTCCACGACCAGCTTCTGCACCACCACGGTGGGGTCGACCATCCAGAACTTGAGCGTGTGCGCGCCCGCGTCCAGCCGGTGCCCGGTGGCGGTTCGGTTGACGTTGTCCGACGTGTTGTGCTCCCACTGGCGGTTCATGGTGGTGTCGTCCGCGCCGGTGGCCGCGGTGATGTCGACGACCTGCGGCGGCTGGTCGTCGAACGACACCGCGTAGCGCAGGCCCGGCCCGGGCAGCACCGGGTTGCGCGGCGACAGGTACGCCCACACGGTCACCGGCCCGTCGGCCCGCACGGTCAGCTCGTACTCCAGCCGCGGCCCGGTCGGCGACCCCGGCTCACGGCTCGGCGCGGTCACCGGGAACGGCTCCACGCCGTCGCCCGTGCGGCCGATGTCGGGGATCCGCCGCCACCGCACGCCGTCGCCGTCCACGACCCGGGTCGCGTGGGCGGCCTCGATCGAGACGTAGCCGTTGGCCTCCACGAAACCCCGTGGCTCCACCAGGTCGTTCTCGACGACCGCCCGCACGGTCACCAGCGCGCCCGCGCCGGTGATCGTGATCGGCACCTCGACGCGCCCCTTCGGCGCGCGCGACCAGTCCACGCGCACGTCCAGCCGGACCTGGTCGCGCACCGTGCCGTGCGGCCGGTCGACCTCCAGCCACGCCGCGCCCGGCGTCGCCCAGTAGTCGAACGGGATCGCGCCCCGGTTGAACACCTCCACGTACTGCCCCGGCTGGGACTGGTGCGGGCTGAACGCGGGCAGCGTCGCGGGCCCCGCCGCGGCGGGCCACCACTGGTCCGAGCCGTCGACCGCCACGCCCATCTCCGCCACCCGCGGCAGGTCGAAGCGCTTGACGGCGGGGAACACCTCGTCCGGCAGCACGTCGCCGTCGCGTTCCGGCTGCTGCCACGACGCGCTCGGCCCGTACCGCGCGACGTCGCCGTAGCCGATCTTCGGCTGGGTCTGGAAGCCGCGCCACTTCCCGCCCGCGAGCACGGTGCCGTAGTGGTCCGACATCGCCTGGTCCTCGGCGAACCGCGCGTCGGTGGCGTCCGCCAACGCGTTCGCCGACGCACGGCCCTGCGCCGCGTGGAGCAGGTTGGTGAACTCGGCCAGCCGCAACGCGTACAGGTTCGCCGTCGCCTTCACCTGGTAGTGCACCAGCTGGTGGTAGGCGTCCCGCGACGACGGCGGCAGCGCGCCGCGGACCCGCTCGGCCCGGTCCGCCAACCGCCGCCACCGCTCGGTGACGCGTTCGCCCTCGCGGTAGTCGGTCAGGCTGAACGGCGAGGCCTGGTCGTCGTAGGTGATCGTGGCGCCGACGGCGGTGGCCTTGCGGTTGAGCAGTTCCGGCTTGCGGGCGGACTGGAGCTTGGCGTACTCGCGCAGGACCGACGCGATCTCACCGGCCTGCCGCGGGCCGAAGTTCTGCGCCGCGTAACGCCGCTCCCACTCCCCCAGCTTCTCCACCGGGCAGCGCCCCGGGTCCCAGGCGTAGTCCAGGAAGAACTGCAGCGGCAGCTCGTTGCCCTTCACGTCGCCCGCGTTGACGACCCACAGCCGGTCGACGCCGTACTCGTAGGACTGGTGCAGCTGGTCCCACACGTTCGGCAGCGAGGTGGTGTCGACCCACTTGTAGTTGCGCCCGCCGCCGACGTAGTCGAAGTGGTAGTAGAGCCCGTACCCGCCGGCGCGCGGGGGCGACGACGGGTCGGGCAGCTTGCGCATGTTGCCCCAGTTGTCGTCCGCGAACACGACCGTCACGTCGTCCGGCGGGCGCAGCCCTTTCTCCCAGTAGCGCTGGACCTCTTTGTAGAGGGTCTGCACCTGCGGGACGTCGGCCATGCCCTCGCGGGCCAGGATCTCCCGCTGCGCGGCCAGGATCTCCCGCATCAGCTCGATGCCGTCGCCGTCGGACAGGCTCGCGTCGCCGTTGCCGCGCATGCCGAGGGTGACCACGCCCTCGAAGCCCTCGTCCTTCATGCGCCGCACGCCGTCGGTCCAGTACCGCACGACGGCGTCGCGGTTGCGGCGGAAGCTCCACTCGCCGTTGCCGCCGTACGGGTCGCTCTCGCCCGCCTTCGCGTGCCGGTTCCACTCCTCGATGCCGCGCATCATCGGCGCCTCGTGCGAGGTGCCCATGACGACGCCGTACGCCTTGGCGGTCGCGTGGTTGAGCGGGTCGTCCTCGGCGAACGCCCGGCCCCACACCGCGGGCCACAGGTAGTTGGCCTTGAGCCGCAACACCGTCTCGAAGACCTTGGCGTAGAAGTGGTGGTTGAAGCCGGCCGGGAAGCCCGGCGCGTGACCGGCGCCGAAGTGCTCCGGCGCCCACCGGCCCAGCGCCGGGTTCTCGTCGTTGATGAAGAACCCGCGGTACTTCACCGCGGGCGTGCCCTGGCCGTGCCTGCCCGGCAGCACGTGCAACTCGGCGCGGTGGGCCGGGGGGACGTCGGCCCACCAGTGCCAAGGTGACACGCCGATCTCGCGCGAGACGTCGTACGCGCCGAAGATCGTGCCGCGCTGGTCGCTGCCCGCGATGACGAACGCGCGCCGCACGCCCGGCGCCGGGTGGTGCACGACCTGCTGGAGCGAGGTCTCCCACCGGCCCTCGATCGCCGACACGTCGAGCTTGCCGCGCGCCACCAGGTCGTCGATCAACGGGCTCCGGCCGACCGTGCCGACGATCACCACGTCGCCGCGCGGCTCCGAGGTGATCTCCGGCCGCACGCCGGTGACGCGCTCGACGTCGTCGCGCAGGTCGCCGACGACCCGCACGACGCCGGGGTGGTCGGCGTCGCTGACCACCAGGGCGGCGGCCTTGCCCCGGGACGCCAACGGGAAGCGTCCCGGTCCCGGTCGGTCGACGACGTACCCGTCGACCCTCGTCGGGCCGTCCGGTGTCGCCGTCGCCGGCGACGGCGGCACGAGGAGCGCCGACGGCGACGGCAAGGGCACCAGCCTCATGGTCACCTCATCGTGACGTGGTGGTGACCGGCGTCACCAGCACGCGGTCGTGCCCGACCACGCGCGGCTCACCGGTGACCGGCACCGAGTGCTCCCAGCGGATGTCCTCGCTCGACGTGCCGACCTGCAGCACGACCTCGCCGGTCTCCACGACCCGCTTGCCGTCGCGGCCGGTGAACGAGGTGCGGTCGGCATGCACGCGGAACGTCACCTCGGTGGCCTCGCCCGCCTGCAACTCGACCCGGGCGAAGCCGACGAGCTGGCGCACCGGACGGGTCACGCTGGCCACCGGGTCGTGCAGGTAGAGCTGGACGACCTCGGCGCCGGCCCGGTCGCCGGTGTTGCGCACCAGGCACGACACCTCGACCTCGCCGTCGGCCGGGAGCTCCGCGCCACCGGCGAAGTCGGACAGCTCGAACGCCGTGTACGACAGGCCGTGCCCGAACGGGTAGGCGGGCGACGGGTCGACCGAGCTGACCCCGCCCGGACCGCCGAGCGGCGGGTGCAGGTAGGTGGTCGGCTGGGCGCCGGAGCCGCGCGGCACCTGCACGGGCAGCTTGCCGGACGGGTTGACGCGCCCGCTGAGCACGCCGGCGACCGCGCCCGCGCCCTCCTCGCCGGGGAAGAACGCCTGGACGATCGCGGCGGGCCGCCCGTCGGCGCCCGCGGCGGGCTCGAGGTAGCGGCCCAGCGCGTACGGGCGGCCGGTCAGCAGCACGAGCACGACCGGCACGTCCAGCGCCAGCAGCCGCTCCAGCAGCTCGCCCTGCACGCCGGGCAGGTTCAGGTCCTCGGCGTCGCAGCCCTCGCCGGACGTGCCGCGGCCGAACAGCCCGGCCCGGTCGCCGAGCACGGCCAGCACCACGTCGGCCTCGCGCGCCACCGAGACGGCGTCGTCGATGCCCGACCGGTCGGCGCCGTCGACCTCGCAGCCCTTGGCGGTGGAGACCTCGGAGTTCGGGAACTCCTTCAGCACCGCCTGGACCATCGTGTCCATGTCGACGCCGAGCGGCACGTCCGGGTGCTGCACGCCCACGTGGTTGGGGAACGCGTAGCAGCCCATCAGCGCCAGCAGGTCGTCCGCGCACGGGCCGACCACGGCGACCTTGCCGGTGTCCGCCAGCGGCAGCAGGCCGTCGGCGTTGTCCAGCAGCACCACGGAGCGCTCGGCCATCGTGCGGGCCAGGTCGCGCAGCGCGGGCGGGTCGAGGTCGACCGGCTCGCCGCGCAGCACCGCGGGCGAGTCCGGCTGCCAGCCCTCGTCCAGCAGGCCGAGCTCGCACTTCTGGGTCAGCACGCGGACGACCGCGCGGTCCACCAGCGCCTCGTCGACCTGGCCGGACCGCACCAGCTCGGCCAGCGGCTCGCCGTAGCAGCGCACGCTGGGCAGCTCGACGTCGATGCCGGCGGCCAGCGCCAGCGCGGCGGCCTCACCGGGCGAGCCCGCGACGCCGTGCGCGGTCTCCAGGAACGACACCGCGAAGTAGTCGGCGACCACCACACCGGTGAAGCCCCACTTGTCCCGCAGCAGGTCGGTGAACAGGGTCGGGTCCGAGCCCGCCGGCACGCCGTCGACCTCGGCGTAGGAGTTCATCACCGAGCGCGCGCCGCCCAGGCGCAAGGCCATCTCGAACGGCGGCAGCACCACGTCGGCGAACTCGCGCGGCCCCATGTGCACCGGCGCGTGGTTGCGCCCGCCGCGCGAGGCCGAGTAGCCCGCGAAGTGCTTGAGCGTGGCCACGATCCCGCTGGACTCCAGGCCCTTGGTGTAGGCGGCACCGAGGAGACCCACGAGGTACGGATCCTCGCCGATGGTCTCCTCGGTGCGTCCCCACCGCGGGTCGCGCGACACGTCCAGCACCGGCGCCAACCCCTGGTGGACGCCGACGTCGCGCATCACGAGACCCACCTCGCGTGCCATCCGCTCGACCGTCACCGGGTCGAACGAGGCGCCCCACGCGAGCGGGATGGGGAACACGGTCGCCTGCCACGCGGTGAAGCCGGCCAGGCACTCCTCGTGCGCCATGGCCGGGATGCCGAACCGGGTGTTCGCGACCAGCTTGCGCTGCGTCTCGGCCAGCACCTTCGCGCCGACCAGCGGCTCGACCGGCCCGGTGCCGAACACGCGGGTCAGCTGGCCGAGGCCGGGCTTGGTCAGCTCGTCCCACGGCGGCAGCGGCTCGGCGAACTCGTGCTGCGCGGGGGCGACCTCCTCACCCTCGGAGATACCCACCCACACGCCCACCAGCTGGGCCAGCTTCTCCTCCAGGGTCAGCTCGGCCAGCAGGGCGGCGACCCGCTCACCGGTCGGCCTTCCGGGATCGGCCCAGGGGTTCAGCACGGCGGCTCCTTCGTTGACGATCGGACGACGAGTTCGGTGGCCAGTTCCACCCGTTCGGTCTCCACGGGGCGACCCGCGATCAGGTCGGCGAGCATGCGGCCCGCGTGGCGGCCCATCTCGGTGAGCGGCTGGCGCACGGTGGTGAGGGCGGGCGAGGACCACACCGCGACCGGCAGGTCGTCGAAGCCGACCACGCTCAGGTCGTGCGGCACGGACAGCCCGACGACGCGGGCCGCCTCGATCACGCCTAAAGCCTGCTCGTCGTTGCCGGCGAAGATCGCCGTCGGCCGGTCCGGCAGCGCCAGCAGCTCGGCCGCGCGGCGGAACCCGCCCTCGTGCTTGAAGTCCCCGTGCTTGACCAGCTCGGGGTTGAACGCGATGCCCGCGCGGTCCAGCGCGGCGCGGTAGCCGTCGACCCGCGCGCGGCTGCACAGCATCCCGGCCGGTCCGCCGATGACGCCGACCCGGCGGTGGCCGAGGCGCAGGAGGTGCTCGGTGGCCGCCAGGCCGCCGGCCCAGTTCGTCGCGCCGACGCTGGGCACGTTCGGCTGCGGCAGGTCGACCGGGTCGATGACCACGACGGGGATGCGGGAGTTGGCCAGCACGCGGCGGTCGGCGGCGGTCAGCTGGGAGGTGACCAGGAGCGCGCCCGCGCGCCTGGCCTCGACCAGCGACGCCGCCCACGACGTGTGCTGACGGGGTTTGTCGGTGGACGACACCACGACGTGCAGCCCGGTGTCGACGACGCCACGGATGATCTCCACCGCCCAGGGGCTGTCCAGGGCGGTGAACACGAGGTCCACCAGCAGGTGACCGGAGGCCCTGCGGGACCCGACCGGCACGTAGTCATACTCGGCCAGGAGCTGCCGCACGCGGGCCCGGGTCTCTGCGCCGACGTCGTCCTTCCCGTTGAGGACTTTGGACACCGTCGGGAGAGACACCCCCGCTGCTGCAGCAATCGTGGCCAACGTGGCTCGACGCATGGGCCGATAGTATCGAAACTCGATCGAAACACAAGAGTGACCTCCTGACGTGGGAAAACATCACTCGGACACGCCGAATGGTGACGCTTGACACCGGTTGGACACGGGCCTAAGGTCTGCGCAAGTCGTGGATGTTTCGAAATGTTTCGATGCCACGAACAAATCCGCAGCGTGGCAGAAGGGTGGCGGTCGCATGTCCCGCCGTTCATGGGTGCGTCCCCTCATCGCGATGGGGCTAGTCGCCGTGACAGCAGTGGTGTCCGCGTGTGGCACGTCCGGTCCGGGCGAGACCAACGCCGGCGCACTGAAGATCTGGGCACTGGAAGACCCGGTGCTCAACAAGATCGAGAACAAGTCGATCGACTCGTTCAAGGCGGGTGGCGGCAACGCCTCGCTGGAGACGTTCGGCAACGACCCGTACAAGCAGCGGCTCCGGGTGGCCATCGGCTCCCCGCAGGCCCCCGACCTGTTCTTCAACTGGGGCGGTGGCAACCTCAAGGAGTACGTCGACGCCGGCAAGGTGGCCGACCTCACCCAGGTGCTGAACGACAACAAGGCCGCCAAGGACGCGTTCATCCCGAGCGTGCTCAACGGCGCGAAGCTCGGCGACAAGTACTACGGCGTGCCGATGCGCGGCATGCAGCCCGTGCTGCTGTTCTTCAACAAGAAGGTCTTCAGCGAGGCGGGCGCGCAGCCGCCGACCACGTGGGACGAGCTGCTCGCGGCCGTCGACACCTTCAAGGCCAAGGGCATCACCCCGATCGCCCTCGCCGGCACGCAGGCGTGGACCGAGCTGATGTGGGCCGAGTACGTGCTCGACCGCGTCGCCGGCCCCGAGGTGTTCAAGAACATCCGGGACGCCGGCCCCGCGGGCTGGAAGGACCCGGCCGTGGTCGAGTCCATGACCAAGCTCAAGGACCTCATCGACCGGGGCGCGTTCGGCAGCAACTTCGCCTCCGTCGGCTACGACGCCGGTGGCGCGTCGACCATCCTGGCGCAGGGCAAGGCCGCCATGCACCTCATGGGTTCGTGGGAGTACACCAACCAGCTCGACCAGAGCCCGGACTTCGTGAAGAACGGCGACCTGGGCTGGGTGGCGTTCCCGTCGATCCCCGGCGGCAAGGGCGACGCGGGCAACCTCGTCGGCAACGTGAGCAACTTCTACTCGGCGACCCAGGACTCGAAGAGCCTGGACGCGGCGAAGAAGTTCGTCACCACCGAGCTGCACAAGGACTCCTACGTCGAGGCGCTGATCGAGGCCGGTGACGTCCCGCCGGTGGTGGGCGCCGAGGAGAAGCTGAAGAAGTCGCCGAACCCGGAGTACGCGTCGTTCATCTACGAGCTGGTGCTGGACTCGAAGAACTTCCAGCTGTCCTGGGACCAGGACCTGCCCGCCGATGACGCCACGTTCATGCTGACCCAGCTCCAGGAGTTCTTCCTGGGCAAGGTCTCGCCGCAGCAGTTCGTCGACGCGGTGGCCGCGCGCTGATGTCGTCCCAGCGGCCTTCGGCCTGGTATGCCGTGCCGGCGTTCGGATTCTTCGCCCTGTTCGCCGTGTTGCCCATGCTGCTCGTGATCTACCTGAGCTTCACCGCTTGGGACGGTCTGGGCACACCGGCGCTCAACGGGGGCGAGAACTGGTCCCGGCTGCTCGAGGACAGCGAGGCGCGTGCCTCGGTGTGGCGGACCCTGGTGCTGATGGTCGTGTCGTGGCTCGTCCAGACCCCGATCGCGTTGCTGATCGGGGTCTGGGCGGCCGGCAAGCAGCGGTCACGGGCGGTGCTCAGCTCGATCTTCTTCCTGCCGCTGCTGCTGTCCACGGCCGCCATCGCGTTGTTGTGGCAGGCGCTGCTCGAGCCGAACTTCGGCGCGTTCGTCGACGGACCGCTGTTCCTGGGCGACCCCGACATCGCGCTCTACACGGTGGTGCTCGTGATCTCGTGGCAGTTCATCCCGTTCCACACCCTGCTCTACCAAGGTGCGGCCCGGGCGGTGCCCGCCTCGCTGTACGAGGCGGCGACCATCGACGGCGCGTCACGGGTGAGCAAGTTCCGGCACATCACGCTGCCGCAGCTGCGGTACACGATCGTCACGTCGTCGGTGCTGATGCTGGTCGGCTCGCTGACGACGTTCGACACCGTGCTGATCCTCACCAACGGCGGACCGGGCACCGCGACCCGCATCCTGCCGCTGCACATGTACATCACCGGCTTCAGCGGGTTCGAGATGGGCTACGCGAGCGCGATCGCGGTCGTGCTGGTCGTCCTGGGCACCGCGCTGTCGCTGGCGGTCATGCGCTGGAGCGGGTTCCGCCAGATGAGCAGCCAGCAGGAGGGGTCGTGAACTCTCGTCCCAACTGGCCCGCCGGGATCTTCGCCCTGGTGTGGCTGGCGATCGTCGTCGGGCCGCTGCTCTACCTGGTCACGGTGTCGCTGCGCTCCCGCGCCGAGTACCTCGGCAAGAGCGTGTGGGAGATGCCGGACGCGTTGTCGCTGGACAACTACGTCACCGTGCTGACCGGCGGCTTCGGCCAGTACCTGCTGAACAACGTGATCGTGACCGTCGCGACGGTGGCGATCGTGGTGCTGGTGGCCGTGCCCGCCGCGTACGCGGTGGTCCGCAACACCAGCCCGTTCGTGCAGCGCGGCTTCACCCTGCTCCTCATGGGCCTGGCGATCCCCGCGCAGGCCACGATCATCCCGGTGTACCTGATGATCACGCGGATGCAGCTGTACGACACGTTGACCGCGATCATCCTGCCGACGGCGGCGTTCGCGCTGCCGGTGGCGATGCTCGTGCTGGTCAACAGCCTGCGCGACGTGCCGCGTGAGCTGTACGAGGCGCAGGCCATCGACGGCGCGGGCCCGATGCGGGTGCTGGTGTCGCTGGTCCTGCCGCTGGCGCGGCCGGCGATCATGACCGTCGTCGTCTACACCGCGCTCAACGCGTGGAACGGGTTCCTCTTCCCCTTGGTGCTCACCCAGTCGGAATCGTCGCGGGTGCTCACCCTCGGGTTGTGGGACTTCCAGGGGCAGTTCGGCACGAACGTGCCCGCGCTGCTCGCGGCCGTGACGTTGTCCGTGCTGCCGATCTTCGTGGTGTACCTGGTCGGACGGCGGTTCCTGCTCAGCGGCCTCACGGCCGGTTTCGGCAAGTAGTCCGACCCGACTGGAGGGACGCTCATGCCCGACGGCGCGCCCGTTCCGGTCGCGGGTTCCGCCGCCGCCGCACCCGCGGCGGCGGTGGACCCGGCGCTCCGGCAGCTCGCGGCCCCGCACGGCCTCGCGTTCGGCACCGCCGTGAACCTCGCGGCGCTGGCCGAGGACGACGTCTACCGCGAGTGGGTGGCGACGCAGTTCGACAGCGTCACCGCCGAGAACGCCATGAAGTGGGAGGCGCTGGAGCCGACCCGCGGGCACTACGAGTGGGGTCCGGCCGACGCGCTGGTCGCGTTCGCCCGGGCCAACGGGCAGGGTGTGCGCGGCCACACGCTGGTCTGGCACAACCAGAACCCGGCGTGGCTGGCGGACGTGCCCGCGGACGAGCTCGGGGCCGTGCTGAAGGCGCACGTCCAGACCACCATGCGCCACTTCAGGGGCCACGTCCGGCAGTGGGACGTGGTGAACGAGGTGGTCGAGGAGGACGGGACGCTGCGCGACACCGTCTGGTTGCGGGCGCTCGGCCCCGGTTACATCGCGGACGCGTTCCGGTGGGCGCACGAGGCCGACCCGGACGCGCTGCTGTTCTACAACGACTACGACATCGAGGACGTCAACGCCAAGAGCGACGGCGTGTACGACCTCGTGCGCGAGCTGAAGCGGCAGGACGTGCCGATCCACGGCGTCGGCGTGCAGGGCCACTGCTCGGTGGAGCAGCCGCCGACGACGCTTGCGGAGAACCTGGGGCGGTTTGACGCCCTCGGGGTGCACACCGCGGTGACGGAAGCCGACGTGCGGATGGCCATGCCGCCCGATCCGGCGAAGCTGCGGGCCCAGGCGGACGTGTACCGCTCGCTGCTGCGGGCGTGCCTGCTGACGCCGGGCTGCCTGTCGTTCACGGTCTGGGGGTACGCGGACAGGTACTCCTGGGTGCCCGGGTGGTTCGAGGGTGCTGGTGCGGCCTGCATCCTCGACGAGAACTTCGCCGCCAAGCCCGCTCACCGGGCCCTGCGCGAGGACCTCTTGTCCGGCGGCGCACGCCACCGGAGCTGACCCGACCGGCTCGGGCCCGCCACACCTCTCCCAGCGGGCCCGAGCCTTCCCACCGTCGAACCCGGCTGCCTGAGCGTTCGACACGCGCGACGGGTACCCGGGTTGAGCGGTCAGGACGACGCCGGTTGGGCCGTTCGGGCTCCGTTTCCGGGCCGGCCGGGTGCCACGTTGCGCTAACCTCGACGGTGCGGCTGGGTGGGCGCAACCGGATATTCGACAGTTTCGATTCAAACGTCGAATGTTTCGAACGTGTTACGGACACTCCAAGTGACGAACAACCCACCACCGCTCCCCCGCGTCTAGCGGCCGGAACTGGGCGGGGCTGCCGTAGACTGCCCCCATGCCGACCAAAGCCGACCCGTCACCCTCGGATGGCACAGCCTCGGGCAAGATCACCATTGCCGCCATCGCGGCGGAGGCCGGGGTCTCGGTTCCGACTGTTTCGAAGGTAATGAACGGCCGCGCCGACGTCGCGCCGCACACCCGGGAACGGGTCGAGGCGATCATCCGACGGCACGGCTACCAGAGGCGGGCGGACGAACGGTCGCGGCGGTCCAACCTGGTGGAACTGATGTTCCACGAGCTGGAGAGCGCCTGGGCGCTGGAGATCATCCGGGGCGCCGAGCAGGTCGCCGCCGAGCAGGGCCTCGCCCTCGTGCTGTCGGAGTCGCAGGGCAGGCTCACCCCCGGCCACGGCTGGCTCGAAGGCGTCATCGCGCGCAAGCCCCTCGCGGTGATCTCCGTCTTCTCCGACCTCACGTCCTCGCAGCTGGCGAAGCTCCGCGCGCGGGACATCCCGGTCGTCGTGGTCGACCCGATCGGCGAACCCCAGCTGGAGACGCCCTCCATAGGAGCCACCAACTGGAACGGCGGCCTCACCGCCACCCGCCACCTGATCGAGCTCGGCCACCGCCGCATCGCCATGATCGGCGGCCCGGAGCGGGTCCTGTGCAGCCGCGCCCGCGTGGACGGCTACCGCGCCGCGCTGGAGACCGCCGGCCTGGCCTACGACCCGAACCTGGTCCGGTACGGCGACTTCCACGTCGAGTCCGGGCGCGCCCAGTTCGCGCCGCTGCTCGACCTGCCGGACCCGCCCACGGCGGTCTTCGCGGGGTCGGACCTGCAAGCCCTCGGCGTCTACGAGGCGGCACGCGCGGCCGGCCTGCGCATCCCCGAAGACCTCAGCGTCATCGGCTTCGACGACCTCCCGGTCGCGCAATGGGTGGGCCCGCCGCTGACCACGGTCCGGCAGCCGCTGCAGGACATGGCCGCGGCGGGCACCCGTCTCGCCATCACGTTGGCACGTGGTGAAGAGCCCGAACACCGCCGAATCGAGCTTGCCACCACGCTGGTGGTGCGTCAGAGCACCGCCGCGCCACGCTGACGAGCCGCCTCTAGTGGTGGTGGCCCGGCTTCTGGACGTAGGTGCACCCCTCCGCCTCCGCGGGCAGGGTGTGCCCCACCTCCTCGCCGGGTCCCACCGGTGTGCAACGCAGTTCGTGCAGTCCCAGCAGCTCCAGGCCGAGCGTGCCGCTCAACGCGAAGCCGTTGCCGAACCCGAAGTCCGGGTTGTCCGACACCTCGCCGCCGGCCATCGCGCCCTGCCACGCGCGCTGGAAGTCCGGCAGCTTCTCGCGCTGGAACACCACCAGCCCGAGCCGCTGGTACGGCCCCGCCTCGCACGTCGCCCACTCCGCCACGTACGGCGCGTAGAGCCTCGCCCGCAGCGGACCGACGAACTCGGCGAACTCCTCCATCGTCCGAGGCACCACCTCGTCGCACTGCCCGGTCTTCTCCCGCACCCACTCCCCGACCGCCGCCGGGGTGCCCAGCGGCGGGCCGAGGGCGTTGGAGCCCAGACCGGGGGAGTCGGTCGCCGCCGAGGAGCAGGCGACCGACCCCACCAGGAGCGCGACCAGGGCCGCGCACCGACCCAACATCAGGCCGCGGCGCAGGAAGCGCCGTTGAGGGCGAACGAGGTCGGGTTCGCGGGCGTCCCCTGCGACGTGCCGTTGAACCCGAAGCTCACCGTCTGGCCCGGCTGGATGTTCTGGTTCCAGCTGGCGCCCTTCGCGGTGGCCTTGCCCGCCGCGACGGCCACCTCGGCCGACCACGCCTGGGTGATCCCCTGACCCGAGGGGACGTCCCAGACCAGTTGCCACGCGCTGACCGCGCTGCTGCCCGTGTTCTTCACCGACACGTTGGCGGTGAAGCCGCCGGACCACGAGCTGGGCACGCTGTAGGTCACGGCGCAGGCGCCCGGCGTCGTGCCGCCGCCCGTACTGGTCCGCACCGACACCGCGATCGACGGCGACGAGGTGTTGCCCGCCGCGTCCCGCGCCACCACGTAGAACTGGTAGGCCGTGTCCGCGCTCAGACCGGTGACCGTGGCCGTGGTGCCCGAGGTCGTCGCGACCGAGACGTCGGTCGCGCCCGCCTCGCGGTACACGGTGTAGCCGCTGACGCCGGTGTTGTCCGAGGCCGCGGGCCAGCTCAACGACACCGAGTCCGCCGTCGCGGTCGCGGTGGGCGTGCCCGGCGCCGTCGGCGCCTGGGTGTCACCGCCGCCGCCACCGGTGAAGTTCACGTCCGAGCAGCTGTAGAACGCCTCCGGGCTGTCGCTGCGCTGCCAGATCGAGTAGATGATGTGGCGGCCGGACTTGTTGGGCAGGGTGCCGTTCCACGAGTACTCGCCGCTGCCCAGCGGCGGGTTGGTGATGCTGTCGAACGGCGCGGGCTCCAGGTCCGACCACTTCAGCGGCTGCGTCACGTCGAAGCCGTCGCGGGTCACGTACTGGTCCCAGCGACCCGGGTGGGGAGCCCAGGCATTGTACTTGAAGTTGATCGACGCGCCCGCCCGCAGGGTCGTCACCGGCCAGTCGCTGCGGGCCAGGTTGTAGGCGTCGTACTTGGTCGTGGGCCCGCACAGGTCGCCGTCGGCGATGATCTCGCGGTGCTTGCCGGCGGCCTGGCTGATCAGGTTGCCGTACCAGTCCCACAGCGGCTGCTTCCCACCGAGCTGCACCGCGGCGACGCACGCCGGGTTCGTCGGGTTCAGGTCGCCGCCGCCGCTGCCCGCCCTGCCGTCCTCGTAGCAGGCGTAGGTGCGGCTTGGGGGGTACGTCATCGACCCGTGCGCCACCGCTACGCCGCTCTGGACGAAGACGCTGGTCACACCGACGATACCGAGCGCGGCAACCGCCAACGCCCCAAAGCGCTTGAGTCGCAAGGACCTTCTCCTTCAGATCGACGGTGATCTGTGAACCACAGGACTGGGAGCGCTCCCAGAATTACGATCGCATTACCGGTGACGCCACGTCAACGACCCGTTTCAACTGGTGGCCACCGGGTACCGCTCGACCATGCGGATCGCGGTGGTCGGTCAGATAGCCCGTGACCTGGTCTTGGTGGTGCCCGCGGTGCCCGGATCCGGTGGCCGCGCGAGCGTGCTGGAACGTCGCGAAATGCTCGGCGGGAAGGGCGCGAACATCGCCCGGGGCACGAGGCAGCTCGGCGCAACGGCCGCGCTGGTCGGCGTCGTCGGGGACGACCGGGAGGGCCGTCTGCTGGTCGAGCGGCTCGGCGCGGACGGCGTAGCGACGGCCGCCGTGGTGTGCCGCGAGGGCGTCCGGACGGCGCTGATGGTGGACGTCGTGTGCGACGGCGGGTACCGGTACCTGGAGGACGTCCCCGGGCCGACGCTGGTGACGCCGGAGGACGTGCGGGCCGCGTCGGCGATGCTGGGCGGCGCGGACGCGGTGATCGTGCAGTTGCAGCAGCCGGCCGACGCGGCGCTGGCGGCGGCCCGCGCGGCGAACGGGCTGGTCGTGCTGGACGGCGCACCGGACGGGCGGGTGGCCGAGCTCCTGGCCGCGGCGGACGTGGTGCGGGCCGACCACCGCGAGGCGGAGGCGTTGACCGGGCGGTCCATCACCGGGACGGACGCGGCCCTCCGGGCGGGACGCGAGCTGCTCGCCAGGGGCCCGTCGGTGGTGGCGCTGGAGGTGCCGGGCGAGGCGAACGTGCTGATGTGGGACGGGGACTCGGCGGTGATCGCGTTGACCGACGAGGAGGTCGTGGACACGACCGGCGGCGGCGACGCGTTCGTGGCGGCCCTGACCGTGGCGCTGGTGCGGGGTGACGACCCGGGTGACGCGGGTCGGCTCGCGACGGCCGCCGCCGGTCGCGCGGTTGGCCACCCCGGCGGGCGGACGGACCTCACCGGGCTCGCGCTAGGCGCGCGCCAGTTCGGCTAGGCGTCGGAAGAACTCCTGCGCCGACCGGAGGTGGCTCGGGTCGTCGGTGAACATCGCGCGGTGCAGGTAGGCGTAGAACACCACGGCCGGGCCGTCCGCGAGGACGAACCGGGTCACCGGGTGCTCGACGCCGGGGCAGTGGCCCGCGCCGGGCCGGATCACGCGGACCGTGACGTCGGCGCGGTCGACGGTGACGCCCTCCAGGACGTAGGCCGTGCAGCGGTCGGCGTCCAGCCGTGCGAGGGACGGGTGCACGCCCAGCGGCGCGAAGACGTCGATCCGCTCGGCGGCGCGGCACAGCACGTTGATCACGCTCGTCGCCTCGGCGCCCCAGGCGCACCACATCGTCGGGTCCGGCGCCGGCGCGGCGGCCACGCCGTCCTCCAGCCGCTGGATCCGCTGCGGGCACTGCTGGGTGCGCGCGGCGAGTTCGGCCACGGTCAGGCCGGCGGCTTCGCGGACCCGGCGCAGCTCCCGGCCGAGCAGGCGGCCACGGAGCGTGGGCTGGTGGTCCATCAGGTCATCACCTCGAACCGCGAGACACTTCTCGTGCTTGACCTGAAGCTATATTGATAATTATCCCGGTGTCGATTCATCGGACGGGTGCGGTGTCGCTACTCTCGGTATCGCTCCGGACCACCAGATCCGACGGGACGAAGGACATGGGCGACGACGCCCCGATCTCCAGCACGGTGCAGGCGTGGGAACTCGGGCTGAGGCTCCGGGAGCACCGGGAACGGCTCGGGCTCACGGCGGCGGCGGTCGGCAGGACGACGGGGATCGGCGGCACGAACCTGTCCGCGATCGAGTCCGGCAAGCGCCGGCTCACGGCCGCGAAACTCGGCGACCTGGCCGACGCCTACGAGCTGGCCGACGACGAACGCGCCGGGCTCGAAGCGCTGCGGGCGCGGACCGAGCGGCGGGAGTGGTGGTACGACTACGCCCGGCTCTACTCGGACGAGTTCCTGCGGTTGCTGGGGTTGGAGGCGGGCGCGGACAAGGTCTTCGAGTACGCGCCGGACATCATCCCGGGACTGCTCCAGACCGCCGACTACGCGCGGGCGGTGGTGCGGGCGGGCACGCCGTACATCCGGCCCGTCGACGTCGGCCCGAGGTTGGAGACGCGGCTGGCGCGGCAGGGCCGCCTGGACGGCGACGACCCGTTGCGGCTCGACGTCGTGCTGGGCGAGGCCGCGTTGCGGCAACTCGTCGGCGACGCCGGTGTCATGCGGCGGCAACTGGCGCACCTGCTGGACGTCCTGGACCGCAAGGGCGGTCACGTCCGGCTGCGGGTCATCCCCTTCGCGGCGGGGGCGCACCCCTTGCTCGGCGCGGCGTTGAAGATCCTTTCCTTTCGCTCCAACAGGCTCGGCGACCTGATGTACCAGGAGACAGCGATCAGCGGTGTCATCATCGACAAGCGCCAAGTGATACTCGAGTCGACGGCGAGCTTCGCGGAGACGTTCGACCGCGCGCTCGACGACCGCGACTCGCGCGGGTTCATCGACGCGGTCTACCACGAGATGGAGCGGTTCTGATGCCTCACAACCCCTCGGCCACCTGGTTCAAGAGCAGCTTCAGCACGGCGTCGGGCGACTGCGTCGAGGTCCGGTTCGACGGCGACGTGGTCCAGGTGCGCGACACCAAGGACCAGGGCGCCGGACCGGTGCTCACCGTGGACGCCCCGGCGTGGGACGACTTCCTCCGCCAGTTGGTGGCGGGTTCGGTCGAGGCGGACGGCGCGTTGACGGTGCTGCCCGCGCCGCGCGGCGGCGCGATCCTCCGCGCACGTGACGGTGATGCGGCCCTGCGCTACACGCGCGGCGAGTGGGAGATGTTCATGCGCGGCGTGCGGGCGGGCGAGTTCACCCACTCCGCCGTCGTCGCGCGGGCGAGCTGACCTTCTTCGCGCCGGGTCGGTCCGAGACCGTCGGACCGCAGCGGGCGAAGAGCGATGGCGGACGTCCCCGGAACCGGCTGAAGTGGACCCCTTATGGACTGGCTCCGACGGGTTCCGTAACCTGTCCGAGACCCTGGGCGGGTGTAACCCGTTCGGGGCCCAGCCGGCTCAAGGAGGATTGCGCGAACCGTGGCGTCGAAATCCGCTCAGCGCACCGTCCGCGCAGCCCTGACGGCCACGGCCGTCTCCGCGCTGCTCGGCGCCGCCCTGCCACTCCCCCAAGCCGCCGCCGACCCGGAGACGCCGTCCAACGCCTCCGAGGCGTTGAAGAAGTACAACGACCTCTCCCACCAGGCCGAGGCGCTGAACGAAGAGCACCTGCGCGCGCAGGAGACGCTGGCCAACGCCCAGGGCTCGCTCGACCAGGCCAACCGCGACATCGCCACGGCCCAGCAGGCGCAGGAAGCGCTGCGCGGCCAGGTCGACCTGCTCACCGAGGCCTCCTTCGAGGGCGCCCGGTTCGGCCAGCTGTCCGCGTTGCTGGTCAGCGACTCGCAGCAGGACTTCCTCAACCGCATGTCCGCGCTCGGCGTGCTGGCGGGCGACAACGCCGAAGCCCTGCAAGGGCTCAGCGACGCCGTCGACCTGGCCAACGACGCCGCCCGCCGCGCGAACGAGGCCGCCGACGCGGCGAACAAGGCCATCGCGGACATCGACCAGCGCAAGGCCGCGCTGGACGGGCAGATCACCGAAGCCCGCGAGGCCTACCGCTCGTTGAGCTCGGCGGAGCGGGCGGCGTTGAACAACGCGGGCGACATGGGCCCGATCCCCGTCCCGGCGGGCAAGGCAGGCGAGGCGCTGGCGTTCGCGCTGGCCCAGCGCGGCAAGGACTACGTGTACGGCTCGAACGGCCCGAACACCTGGGACTGCTCCAGCCTCATGCAGGCGGCGTACCGGTCGGTCGGCATCGCGATCCCGCGCACCACCTACGGCCAGGCCACCATCGGCCGGTCGGTGTCGCGCAACGACGTCAAGGCCGGCGACCTGATCATCTACTACTCCGGCCAGACGCACGTGGCGATGGCGATCGACGGCATCCGCGCCGTGCACGCGTCCACCGAGGGCGTGCCGGTGAAGGTGCAGGACATCGAGTCCATCGGGCCCGTGAACGTCATCCGGCGCGTGGTCGGCTGAGCCCACCACGACGGCCGGCCCCGAGAACGCCTTCGGGGTGGCGGGTCGTGGTCGGGTCGGGTCGGAGGAGTTGCACCGGTCCTGACGGGCGCTCACAGTTCTCCTGGGCCTAGGCTGAACGCGGTTGAGCAGGCAGCCGCACTCTGCCGACCACACCCAGGGGTGGACATGGACGATTTCACCGACGCCGTCACGCTCACGGCGCGCGAGGTGTCCGCGGGCGTGGTGGTGGTCGCCGTGGCCGGTGAGCTCGACATGGCGACGGCGCCGGGCGTGGAGGAGTACGTCCGGCACCGGCTCGGCGACGCGAGCCGGGTCCTCGTGCTCGACCTCTCCGGGGTGACGTTCCTCGGGTCGACCGGCATCAACCTGCTGATCGCACTGCGGTCGGCGTGCGAGTCGGTCGGCACGGCGCTGCGGTTGGTCGCGACGACGAAGGTCGTGCTGCACCCGTTGGAGCTGACGGACCTCGTCGACCACTTCACGATCGTGACGGCGGTGAGCGAGGCGAGCTGACGGGCTCGGCGTTCAGTCGCCGAGGACGGCCCAGACGACCTTGCCGCCGTGCGGCCACGGGTAGCAGCCCCACGTGCGGCTCAGCGACGACACGATCGTGAGGCCCCAGCCGCCGGAGCGCGGGGGTTCGGCCTTCGGCTCCTGGGGCGGGTCGGGGCTCTCGTCGCGGACCGCGACGGTCAGCCGGTGGCCCCGCAGTTCCACGCGCAGCACCGGTGCGGAGCGGGCGTGGCGGACGGCGTTCTCGACGAGCTCGGTGGCGATGGTGACCGCGTCGTGGACGAAGTGGGTGACGTCCCGGCGTTGGCACGCCTCGCGCACGAAGTGCCTCGCCAGCAGGCCGCTGAGCAGCGAGTGGGGCAGCTGCGTCTCGTCGCGCGTGCGTTCGGACGGTAGTTCGACGGCGGCCAGGGCGGCGTTCAGCGCGGTGAACCGGGGCACGGCGCCCGTGTCGCCGGTCGCCAGCGCGCGGCGGTGGCCGGGCGACTCGCCGACCAGCATCACCGGCACGCCCGGCCACTCCGACACGCGCAGACCCACCGTGGTGAAGACCGACATGAAGGCGGGCGTGGCGCACTCGAAGCCGTCGTCGAGCCGCACGATCACGGCGGTGGGCTCGTCCACGGCGCACTTGAGCAGCCCGTCGCGCAGTTCGCGATAGGTGGTCAGGTCGAGCCGACCGGTCGGACGGACCACCGCCGCGCCGTCGACGTCCGTGCGGTGGAGCGCGAGCGCGGCCACGTCGCCGGCTCCCCGCCCACCATCTCGCGTTGGCATCAGGTCACCCCGATCGGTGAATACCCGAGCGGTGTAACGCTATTCGCCTGATCGCGACGCACGAGTGGTCCGGACGGCCTACCTCAGCGCGCGGGCGAGGCGACCTTCGGCTTCGGGGTCCACTGGGTGTAGCCGGCGCGCTCGGCCTCGGCGACCGAGTTGAAGGTGACGTCGCCCTTCATGCGCTTGTAGTACGGCGAGTCGGGGGTGTGGAAGATCATCGACTTGGAGTTCGCCTTGACCTCCAGGACCACCTCGGCGACCTCCTCAGCGACCACGGGTGCGGCGACTGACGCGGGCGCGGCGATGGGGTCTGCGGCGGCGGCTTCCTCGACCGGCTCCTCGACCGCGACGGGCGCGGCTTCCTCGGCGGGCTGCTCGCCGGCGACGGGCGCGGTTTCCCCGGCGGGCTCCTCGACCGCGACAGGCTCCGCAACGGCGACGGGCTCGGCAACGGCCGCAGGCGACTCGACCGCGACGGGCTCTTCGACCGGCTGGCCGACCTCGGGCTCGGCCTCGACCTCGGGCTCGGACTTGGCGGCGGGTTCCTCGGTGACGGGTTCCTCGGCGGCCTGAGGCGCTGCGGCTTCCGCGGCGATCTCGGGCTCCTGCGCGGACTTCGGTGCCGAAACGGTCTCGGGTTCTTCGACGGCCTCGGGCTCGACCGCCTCGGGAGCCTTGGCGGGCGCGGGCTCCTCGGCGACCTCGGTGGCCTTGGCGGGCTCCGGGGTGGTTTCGGCGGCCGGGATCGCAGCGGCGGCAGTGTCAGCGGTGTCCGTGGCGTCAGCGGCAGCGGTGGTGGTGGCGGCGGGAGTGTCGGTGGTCGCCTTGGGGGCGGATGGCTGGTTCAGTTGGGCGCGCAGGTCGCGGATGGTGGGGTCGAGGCGCAGCCAGACGACGGCCGCGCCGGCCAGGAATGCCGCCACGCACAGGATGATGGTGAACAACCAGGACACTGCCAACTCCTACGGCCACAGCTTGCGGAACAGGGACGTCGACCGGACGCGTCACGACAGGCCGCGCGCAGCTCGGTCCGCGAGCAGGGCGTCACGGGCGTTGCCACCCGAAGTCACGACGCCACACCACCAGCTCGACCCGAAAGCACACGACCCGTCGGCCGAATTCACCGTGTCGGGTACCACAGACTAAGGACGCGTCAAGCGGCGTTCGGCAGCACCCCCTGCCTGCAGCCGCACCGACTGCACACGGGGTGCGCGGGCAGCCGCACGTCGGCCAGCAGTTTGCGGGCGTCGTCGAACGTCGGAACCCGCTGCCCCGGCACCAACAACCCGTCCAGCACCTCCTGCCGCCGCCGCGCCAACTCGCGCGACCGCTCGACCGGGTCCTTCAGCCGCGCCCGCACCCGCTCCCGCGACTGCTCGCGCGCCAGGCTGCCCGCCGTGCTCAGCGGCCGCCGGGCGCGCGGCTCGGTCAAGCGGGCGTTGCGCCGGTTGATGCGCCACCAGGCGCCCAGCGTCATGCCCGCCACCGGGGGGCGCGCACGCCGCGCGCCCCCCTGCCACCACGACCTCAGCCGCGCACGGAGGAAGTCGTGCGCTACCTGGTCGCGGCTCCTCGGGCTGCCCTGCCTGGTGCCGTCAGGCCTGCGGTCGACCGCCGCCAGCAGGGCATCGACGCTCCACCCCTCGGCGAACCAGGGCTCGACGACCCGGCGCACGGCGGCGCGGTGGGCATCGGGCCAGGTCGCACGCAGGCAGAGCGCCTCGACCGCCGTGTCGATCTCGGCGTCGGTCTCGGGGATGACACGGCCGGGCCACTGACGGGGATCTAGTCGAACTCGCATCGCATGGCTCCCTTCGAACGCGTACCGAACATCCGTTCGAGATAGTGCCACCGACCACCGACAATTCCTGAGCCTTAGATTTGACTTATATAAGCCCAGGCTGAAAGATGCTGGTCGTGCACGCGTTCGACGTCCTCGGCGACCCGGTCCGTCGCCGCATCTTGGAGCTGCTCGCCGACGGCGAGCAGACCTCCGGCGCGGTCACGGAGGTGGTCCGCCGGGAGTTCGGCATCTCGCAACCCGCGGTCTCCCAGCACCTGCGGGTGCTGCGCGAGAACGGCTTCGCCCGCGTCCGCGCCGAAGGCACCCGACGCCTCTACGCGGTGGACGACCAGGGCCTGCGCGAGGTGGACGAGTGGCTCGACCGGTTCCGCCGGTTCTGGAGCGGGCACCTCGACGCGCTGGCCACCGAACTCGCGCGCGGCAAGCGCGAGAGGCGACTCAAGGAGGAACAACAGTGATCGACATCGCCGACCAGCTCAAGGCCATCCACCGGGAGGTGGGCGCGGGCTCGGACGAGACGATCGGCGTGCTGCTGCGACGCACGTACGACGCGGCGGCGGCGGACGTGTGGGACGCGCTCACCGACCCGGACCGGCTCAAGCGCTGGTTCCTGCCGGTCAGCGGCGACCTGCGGGAGGGCGGGAGCTTCCAGGTGGAGCACAACGCGAGCGGCACCGTCCTCACCTGCGCGCCGCCGAAGCTGCTGCGGCTGACGTGGGGCGCCGACACCAGCATCGTCGAGCTGCGCCTGACCGAGGACGGCGACGAGCGCACGACGGTCGAGCTGGAGCACACGGTGCCCAAGGCGATGGCGGGCAGCGGCGCGGGCGCGCTGTACGTCGGCCCCGGCTGGGACGGCGCGTTCCTCGGCCTCGGCCTGTACCTCGCGGGCGAGGTGAGCGACGACTTCGACCCGGTCGCCGCCGCCAACGCGCCGGAGACCCAGCGGTTCAACGCCGGGTCCATCGACGCGTGGACGGCGGTCGTCCGCGAGTCGGGCACCGCCTCGGAGGAGGAGCTGGCCGGGGCGGTCGCGGTGGCGAAGGGGCAGTACACGCCGGACGTCGGCTGACGCCCTACGGCTCGGAGACCTCGGCTTCGACGGCGTCCAGCGTCGCCTCGATCCCGTCGAAGCCGGGGTCCGCGGGCGGCGCGCCCTCCGCACGGCACCCGGCCACCGCGAACAGCAGCACGACCGCTGCCGCCAGGACCCTCACTTCACACCGCAGTGCGACGCCTGGAACTCGTCCACCCGGCGCTGCGCGTCACCGAGCCTGGTCAGCTGCCCCTCGCGCCGCTCCAGCCGCCGTTCCAACCGCTCGGCACGGGCGGTGTTGCCCGCGTCGCGCGCCTGCTGCGCCTGCGCCCGCAGCCACGCCGTCGACCCGGCCACCTCCGGCCCGCCGTTGATGCGCGTGGTGATCCGGGTGACGCGCTCCTCGATCCGCGGCGCCCGCTTCTCGCACAGCTGCTTCACCTGGTCGGGGCTGATCGTGATGGGCGCGTAGCTGCTCTCCTGAGCCGCCGCGACCCCGGCCGAGCAGAGCCCGAACGCGGCGGTGACGACGACGGCGAGGCGAATCGGTGTCTTCATGACGACCACGATCGCCGGTCGCGGTGTGGAGCGCGTGCGGCGAATGTTCGGATCGCGCAAAGGTCGCGCCGACGGCCCGCGTTTCACCCTCCGCCGCAGCGGCAACCCTCTCCCCCATGACCGACAGCTTGTGGGACGACTTCCACCGCGTGGTGAACATGACCTCGCACGAACTGGAGGACTGGCTGCGCACCCGCTCGGCCGACGAGGACAGCGAGACCGTGCCCGACCAGGCGGGCACGCCGACCGGCCAGGACGTGCTGCGCGTCCTGCGCAAGCGGCGCACGGACCTGACCACCGAGGACGTCAAGGTGATGCAGAAGGTCGTGGACCGGGTGCGGGAGCAGCGGCGCGACGACCTGGAACCGACGGCGGGCGAGGCGCACTGGAGGCACCGGCTGATGTCCATCGGCCACGACCCGCTCAAGCCGGCTTGAGCCTCACCCCCGGTTGGCGGCGCCGGCTTTCTCGGCGTCCCCCAGCCGCACGCCCGCCTCGGGGACCAGCCCGAACTGGACGACCTGGCGGCGGGCGAGGAGGTCGGTGAGCCAGTCGACGGCGACCCGCAGCCGGTTGCCGGGCATCGCCAGCAGGTGGTAGCCGCGCGCCACCGCCTTCGCGGGCAGGCCGGTCAACGGGACGTGCAGCGGGTTGGCCACCGCCTGCGCGCCGGCCAGGTCGACCACGAACCCCAGGTCGCGGTGCCGGTAGGTGCCCACCGGGCCGTGGCCGAGGGAGGCCGCGACGTTGCGCCCGGCGAGCTTTCCCTGGCGCTGCGCGTGCTGCGCGGTCATCGGCGTCGGCTTCCCGCCGTTGAACACGTCCGGCACCGCCGCCACGTCACCGGCGGCGAACACGTGCGGGTGCGTCGGCACGGCGAGCGTGGGGTCGACCACCACCCGCCCCTTCACCGTGGCCAGCGAGACCGAGCCCACCAACGGGTCGGGCCGCACGCCGACGCACCACACGAGCGTGCGCGTCGGGATCCGGCTGCCGTCGGTCAGCTTCGCGCAGTCCGCGGTGACCTCCTCGACGCTGGTCCCCAGCCGCACGTCCACGCCGCGCGACCGCAGCACCCGCGCGGCGGGCCCGGACAGCCGCTCGTCCAGCCCCGGCAGCACGCGCGGCGCCAGGTCCACCAGCACCCACTTCACCTCGGACTCCGCCAACCCGCTGCGCCCGCGCAACGCCGAGCGGGTCAGCTGGAGGCCCTGCGCCACCAGCTCCGTGCCCGTGTACCCGGCGCCGACCACGACGAACGTCGCCCGCGCCGCCCGCTCGGCCGGGTCGTCGGCCTGCTCGGCCAGCTCGACCTGCCGCAGCACGTGGTCGCGCAGGAACACGGCTTCGGCGACCGACTTGAACCCGAACGCGTGCTCGGCCACGCCCGGGATCGACATCAACCGGGTGACCGAGCCCGCCGTCAGCACGAGCCGGTCCCACTCCAGGACCTGCTCTCGCCCTTCGACGTCGACGGCCGTGCACGTGCGCGCGGCCAGGTCGAGCGCGGTGGCGTGCGCCTGCACCAACCGCGTGCGCGGCAGCTTGGGCCGCAGCGGCACGGCCACCCGGCGCGGGTCGAGCGAACCGCCCGCGACCTCCGGCAACAGCGGCACGTAGAGCATGTAGTCGGTGGGGTTGACCGCCACCAGGTCGGCGGCGTCGGCCGGGAGCACGCGCTCCAGCGCGCGCAGGCAGTGGTAGCCCGCGAAGCCCGTTCCGACGACCAGCACGCGCGGCTTGCCCATGGCTCGATCCCTCCGCCGGTGTCCACTCCGCCAGCGGGTACCCCGGACGGAGAAGGGGTAGACAACTGGGCATGGCCCTGGGACTGCCCGACGCGATCACCGCCTGCCTCTTCGACCTCGACGGCGTGCTGACGAGCACGGCCGTGCTGCACCGCCGCGCGTGGCGGCGCACGTTCGACGACTTCCTGCGCCCGCACGGCGAGCCGCCGTTCGCCGAATCGGACTACCTCAAGTACGTGGACGGCCGGCCGCGCTACGACGGCGTGCGCGAGTTCCTGGCCTCGCGCGGCATCACGCTGCCCGAGGGCGAGCCGGACGACCCGCCGGACGCCGACACCGTGCACGGCGTCGGCAACCGCAAGAACGCCCTGCTGGAGGCGATCATCCGGCACGAGGGCGTGTCGCCCTACGCGGGCACGGTGCCCTACCTGCGCGCGGTCGAGGCCGAGGGGCTGGGCATCGGCGTGGTGACCTCGTCGGCGAACGCGCGCAAGGTCCTCGACGCGGCCGGCCTCAGCCCGTTCGTCCAGGCTTTGGTGGACGGCGTGGTGATCAGCCGCGACGGGCTCAAGGGCAAGCCCGCGCCGGACTCCTTCCTGGCGGGCGCGCGCCTGCTCGGCGTGAGCCCGGAGCACGCCGCCGTGTTCGAGGACGCGCTGGCGGGCGTGGCCGCCGGGCGCGCGGGCGGGTTCGGGCACGTGGTGGGCGTGGACCGGACCGGGCAGCGGGAGGCGCTGCGCGCGCACGGCGCGGACGTCGTGGTCGAGGACCTGGCGGAGCTGCTGTGACCGGTTGGGAGATCCACCCCTGGATGGTGCGCTGGGACGGCCTCGCGGTCGACCAGCTGCGCCGGACCGAGTCGGTGTTCGCGCTGTCCAACGGGCACCTCGGGCTGCGCGGCACGCTGGACGAGGGCGAGCCGCGCGGGCTGCCCGGCACCTACCTCAACGGCTTCTACGAGGAGCACGCGCTGCCGTACGGCGAATCCGGCTACGGCTACCCCGAGGCGGGCGAGACGGTCGTCAACGTCACCGACGGCAAGGTGATCCGGCTGCTGGTCGAGGACGAGCCGCTGGACATGCGCTACGGCCGGGCGCACGCGCACCAGCGGGAGCTGGACTTCCGCACCGGCACGCTGCGCCGCTGCACGGAGTGGGAGTCGCCGACCGGCCGCCGGGTGACCGTGCGCAGCGAACGGCTGGTGTCGCTGACCCAGCGGGCCGTCGCGGCGATCCACTACGAGGTCGTGCCGGCCGAGGACCTGCAGCTGGTGGTGCAGTCGGACCTGCTGGCCAACGAGCCGGTCGAGAACGAGGGCGACGACCCGCGGGTGGCCGCGGCGCTGAACGAGCCGCTGGTGGCGGACTTCGCGCACGCCGAGGACTACCGGGCCGTGCTGGCGCACCACGCGCGCAACTCCGGGCTGCGGATGGCCGCCGCGATGGACCACGAGCTCGACGTCGAGGACGGCGTGCGCACGGAGATCCGCGCCGAGGGCGACCTGGCCCGCTTCACCGCGGCCGTGGACGTGCCGGCGGGCGGGCGCCTGCGGCTGGTGAAGTACCTGGGTTACGGCTGGTCCGCGCAACGGTCGGTGCCCGCGCTGCGCGCGCAGGTGGAGGCGGCGTTGGCGGGCGCGCGGCAGACCGGCTGGGAGGGCCTGCTGACCGAGCAGCGGCGGTTCCTGGACGACTTCTGGGAGGTCGCGGACATCGAGCTGCACGGCGACGACGAGCTGCAGCAGGCGCTGCGGTTCGCGCTGTTCCACATCATGCAGGCGGCGGTGCGCGGCGAGACGAGGGCGATCCCCGGCAAGGGGCTGACCGGGCCGGGGTACGACGGGCACGCGTTCTGGGACACCGAGATGTTCGTGCTGCCCGTGCTGGCCTACACCGTGCCGGAGGCGGCGCGGGACGCGTTGCGGTGGCGGCACTCGACGTTGGGCAAGGCGCGCGAGCGGGCCCGCGTGCTCGGCCAGCTCGGCGCGGCGTTCCCGTGGCGGTCGATCAGCGGCGCGGAGTGCTCGGCGTACTGGCCTGCGAGCACGGCCGCGTTCCACGTCAACGGCGACGTCGCGCACGCCGTGGCGCAGTACGTGAACGCGACCGACGACCGGGCGTTCGAACGCGAGTGCGGCGCGGAGATCCTGGTCGAGACCGCGCGGCTGTGGACGTCGCTGGGGCACCACGACCAGCACGGCGGGTTCCGCATCGACGGCGTGACCGGGCCGGACGAGTACTCGGCCGTGGTCGACAACAACGTCTACACCAACCTCATCGCGCAGAAGAACCTGCGCGGCGCGGCGGACGCGTGCGACCGGTGCCCGGACGTGGTCGAGCGCCTGGAGGTCACCGCCGACGAGGTGCGGGGCTGGCGCGAGGCCGCCGACAAGATGCTGGTCCCGTTCGACGAGCTGCTCGACGTGCACCAGCAGAACGAGGGGTTCACCTCGCACGCCGAGTGGGACTTCGAGGCCACCGACCCCGACGAGTACCCGCTGCTGCTCAACCGGCCGTACTTCGACCTGTACCGCAAGCAGGTGGTCAAGCAGGCCGACCTGGTGCTGGCCATGCACGTGCGCGGCGACGCGTTCACGCCCGCGCAGAAGGCCCGCAACTTCGCCTACTACGAGCCGCGGACGGTGCGTGACTCGTCGTTGTCGGCCGGCACGCAGGCGGTGCTGGCCGCCGAGGTCGGCGCGGTGCGGCTGGCCTACGACTACCTGGCCGAGGCGGCGTTCACCGACCTGCACGACCTGCACCGCAACGTCCACAACGGACTGCACATGGCCTCGCTCGCGGGCGCGTGGATCGCGCTGGTGGCGGGCTTCGGCGGCATGCGCGACCACGACGGGGAACTGGCGTTCGCGCCGCGCCTGCCGCCGGGGCTGACCCGGATGGCGTTCCGCATGTCGTTCCGCGGCACCCGGCTCGCGGTGGAGGTCGAGGAGGGCTCGGTCACCTACCGGATCGTCGCGGGGGACACCCTGCGCGCGAGCCACCACGGCGAGCCGATCGTGGTGCAGCCGGGCGCGCCGGTCACGATGTCCACACCGGACCCGCCCGAGCCGCCCGAGCTGAGCCAGCCGCCGCACCGCGCGCCCGCCCGGAGGTCGCCCTCGGTCCGCGGGTCGTTCACAGTCGTTCCGGGGGATCCCGGAACGGAAACCACGGCGTCGCAACAAGATCGACGATGAGGTGCCCGGCCGGACTCTTGGGGGGAGGGGAGCCCGGCCGGGACTTGTCAGGCGGCCGACTGGGGGGGCGGCGGCCGCCTACGGCCTCATCGTAGGGGCGGGTACCCCTGTTACCGGGGTTCAATCACGGATTCCGATGGCAGTGGCGTGATCCGCGTCATCACCGCGCCCGCACGACCGCGCGCCGAACCGTCCACGATCGCCCGGCAGCACCGGTGACCAGCGCGAACGATCTCCGCAACCACCGGCGCGGCACCGCGCCGCCCGCCGGTCCGCCCCAGGCGGGAGGTAACCCACAGGAGTGAGAGGGGCAGCGCCGCGGGCCTCAGCCGGACAGGATTCCCGAACGTGAGCTCAACACCGATCTACGACGAGTTGGCGGCCACGTACCTCGCCGACCTCATCCCCACGCCCGGCGAGCCCGTCGAGCCGGAGCCACCGGGCGGGCAGGCGCCCGCGCCCGCGCCCGCCACCGGAACGACCGACCGGCCGCAGCCGCGCCCCCGGCCGAAGGTCTGAACCACCTCCGATCTTGACACCGCCTCACGCAGCGGAGTAGGACGAGCGCAGCCCGTAAAGGTCGCCTACCCCGAAGGGTGGAGCGGAATGCGTGGACGAGCGCTGCTCCTGGCAGCGATCCTGGTCACCGCCGGTGCGTGCAACGCAGAGCAGACCGAGACCCCCGACCAGGTGACACTCACCTGGTGGGACTACCTCAACCACTCCCCCATGGCGAACCAGGCCGTGGACAACCTCCTGACCCGTTACCGGCAGGAACACCCCGACGTGCGGATCGAGCGCACCTCCCTGCCCTACCCCGAGTTCCGGGCCAAGCTCGCCGAAGCGACCGCGTCCGGCGTGTTCCCCGACATCGCCGCGGTCGACTCCACCGACCTGCCGCGGCTGGCCGAGGGCAGCGCCCTGGCCGACCTCACCGATCGCTTCGACCGGTGGGACCTGGGGGACGAGTTCCTCGCGCCGGTGCGGGAGAGCGTCACCCACGGCGGACGCGTGCACGGCGTGCCGCTGCGCAGCACCACCACCGCGCTGGTCTACGACCGGGACCACTTCGCCGCGGCCGGCCTCACCGACCCGCCGACGACGTGGGAGGAGCTGCGGACCGCCGCGAAGGCCCTGACCACGGCCGACCGGGCCGGCCTGTGCTTCGGCGGTAAGGACGACGACCTGACCGTCACGTTCCTGCCGCTGCTGTGGCAGGCGGGCGGTGACGTCGACGGGATCGGCGACCAGGCGTCGCTCGACGCCCTCGCCCACCTGGACGGCCTGGTGAACACCGACCGCAGCACGCCGGCGGAGGTGCTCGGCTGGACGGACGCCGACGCGCGGCAGCGGTTCGCCGAGGGCCGGTGCGCGATGGCGATCACCGGGCCGGCCGCGATCCCCGACCTCAACCAGGCGGGGCTGGACTGGGCGGCGGCGCCGTTGCCGGAGGGGGCGGCGGGCGGCGCGGGCCAGCTCGGGGGCGAGGCGTGGGTGATCGGCCGCAGCGGTCGGGTCGACGAGGCGTGGGACGTGCTGACGTGGCTGGCCGAGCACCCGGACAACGTCACCGAGTTCGGCGGCGGCCTCGGCGCGCTGCCCAACCGCGCGGACACCCTGGACGACCTGGCCTGGCAGTGGGACCCGAACGTGGTCGGCTTCACCGGCGGGCTGCGGGAGGCGCGGACGCGCACCGCGTACGGCGCGCGGTACCCGGAAATCTCACGCGCCCTCGCCACCATGGCCACGCGGGTGCTCACCGGGGAGCGCCGACCCGATCAGGCGACGGCCGAAGCCAGGGCGGAGATCGACCGGCTGCCGCGCTAGGTCGCGCCGCCGGGCGTCCCGGTGCTGGTCGCACGCCGAACGCGCTGACCGTGACCCGGCGATTAGCCGTAATGCCGGAACGTGGTCGGCGATATGACCCATAGGGGGAAGACGCGGGGGGCGAGGATGAGCCGAACGGGCGCGGGTAACCCCAGGTCATGCGGAACGAGGCGGCCGTGCGCGAACGGCGGACAGGGAAGAAGGCCGGGCAGCGGCCCGAGGCCGGCGAGCGGACGTTCAGCCGGGCGCAGCTGCTCGCGCTCGTGGTCGGCCTGCTCCAGGTCGTCTCGGCCTCCATCCCGTTCCTCCCCATGGGCGACGGCGCCATCCACACCCTGTACGTGTGCACGGGGCTGGCGGGCGTCGCGCTCGCGTGGCAACACCGGCACGCGCGCTGCTACGGAGTCCTCCTGCTGCTGCTCTACGGTCAGCTGTTCATCACCGACGCGGAGGACACCGGGACCATGGGCCTGCCCACGTGGGAGACGCTGGCGTACGGCCGGGCCGCCCTGGCGGGCGTGGTGATCGCGCTGATCCCGGCGTTCAAGCGGCGGTAGTCGCCCGCGGTCATCGTGCCGTCCGGGTGGAAGCGCAGCTTGGCGTCGCCGCTGAGGGCGATCGACTCGAACATCGCGAGGTCGGACTTGGTGGTCGGCCGCCAGTACATGTGCGCGCCGTGGGTGACGCCCATGTCCATCGACATCATGGTCGCCACCGCCCGGTCGTACCGGCGGCGGCTCAGGTCCGCGCCGCCGGAGGCGCGGATGTCGAACACGTCGTGGTCGCCGGTCAGGGGCCGCAGCCCGCCGCGCCGGTCGAACCCGTGCACGACGCCGTCGCGCACGACGTACTCCCCCCGTCGCTCGAACCGGTCCATCTTGTCGCGCAACGCCTCGAACTCGACCCGCCGCTGGTCGTACCGGCGCAGCAGCCGGTCGTGCAGGTCGTGGTGGGGTAACTCGGGCCGGAAGTAGCCGACGAGCCCCCGGTGGCGGCGGGCCGCGCCCAGTCGGACGTCGAGGTCGTCGATGGTCTTGGCCTTCACCGCCTCGGGTTTGGGCAGCGCGCCCTCGCGCAACCACGCCACCGCGTGCGGGTTCGTGGCCCGCACGTCGATGACGAGGTCCTGCTCGGCCGCCACCTGCTGGAACTTGCGGGCGTTCTCGGTCGGCATGCCGAAAACCGGCTCCACCGACGCCAGGGGGAAGAGGTGATCAGTGCGCACGGCTATTAAGGTCCGCCCGAAATGGGCGTGCACCAGACCGCGGGGTTCGGTTAGCTCGAAGCGTGACCCCTGATTCACTGATCGGACTGCTGGCCGAACCCGAGCGGTTGCGCGTGGCCGCCGCTCTGGTGCTCGGCGCCCGCACGACGGCGGACATCGTCGGAGCGACCGGGTTGGACGCTCGGCGGGTCGAGAACTCGTTGCGCCGACTGCGGTCGGCCGGTCTCGTCGTGACCGACGGTTCGGGCTTGCGGTTGCGCGAGGAGCTGTTCAAGGAGGCCACCCGGGTCGAACAGGCGAACCGGGTCCAGGAGGACCCGTTCGTGCGAGATGGGCGGCTGGTGAAGCTCCCCGCGCAGCGCGGGCGCAGGCGGGCGGTGCTCGAACAGGTGAGCACCGCGTTCGAGCCGGGTAGACGGTACCCCGAGCGGGAGGTCGTGGAGGTGTTGAAGCGGTGGTGCGAGGGCGGTGAGGTCGACCACGTGACCGTGCGCCGGTACCTCGTGGACGAAGAGCTGCTCAGCCGGGACGACGGCGTGTACTGGCGTACCGGCGGCCCGGTGAGCGTCTAGCGGTCGTCGACGTCCGCGCGGACGTCTGGTCGTGTGTCGTTCGGTGGTGGGATCGTCGGCTGTCCGGCGGTCAGCCGAAGGTGTCGGGATCGGGGCCGGTGCGCTCGCCCCGGTCCAGTTCCCTGATGCGACCCAGGTCCTCGTCGTCGAGCTCGAAGTCGAACAGGGCGAAGTTCTCCGCGATCCGGCTCGGCGTCACCGACTTGGGGATGACCACGTGGTCCAGCTGCACGTGCCAGCGCAGCACGACCTGGGCGGGCGTGCGGCCGTGCTTGGCCGCGATCCCGGTGATGACCGGGTCGGACAGCAGCGCGCCCTGCGCCAGCGGGCTCCACGCCTCGGTCGCGATGCCCAGCCGGGCGTGGACGGCGCGCAGCTCCGCCTGCTGGAGCCTGGGGTGCAGCTCGACCTGGTTCACCGCGGGCACCGCGCCGGTCGCGTCCACGATCCGCTCCAGGTGCGCGGGCTGGAAGTTGGACACGCCGATCGCCCGCACCCGGCCGTCGGCGTGCAGCTTGCCCAGCGCGCGCCAGGTGTCGACGTACCGGTCCTGCTTGGGCGCGGGCCAGTGCACCAGGTACAGGTCGACCCGGTCGAGGCCGAGCCGCTCGGCGCTCGCGTCGAACGCGCGCAGCGCCTCGTCGTAGCCCTGGTCGGAGTTCCACAGCTTGGTGGTCACGAAGATCTCGTCGCGCGGCACGGGCGACTCGGCGATGGCCCGGCCGACCTGCTCCTCGTTGCGGTAGGCGGCGGCCGTGTCGATGCTGCGGTAGCCGACCCGCAACGCCTCGGCCACCGCGCCGGGGGTGTCCTCAGTGGACACCTGGAAGACACCGAAACCGAGCTGCGGCATGGTGACGCCGTTGTTCAGGGTGATGGTCCTCATGGGCCTCATCATGCCCGCTGTCACCGCCTCCCACGTGCTGGAACGCGCCGACCGGCGGCCCGCCCCACCGGTCCGGTCCCGACGCGAGGGCGTTGTCCGAGGTGACGGAGGTGTCGAACGCGTGGTCACGGGTCGACGCGATCACCCGTCGTTCGGACACCGGCGAGTGCTACTCCGGGCAGTGGTGGTTACTCATCGGCTCCACGGGTAGGCCCAGCGCATGGGATTCGAACGAGCGGTGGTGACGGGTGGGGCCGGGTTCCTCGGTTCGCACGTGTGCGAAGCGCTGCTCAAGCGCGGCACGCGGGTGGTGTGCGTCGACGACTTCCGCACCGGGTCGCCGGACAACCTGCCGGACGACCCGAGGCTGGGCGTGGTGGTGGAGGACGTGGCCAAGCCCCTCGACCTGCTCGGCCACGTCGACCTGGTGGTGCACCTGGCCTGCCCGGCCTCGCCGGTCGACTACCTGCGCATGCCCGTCGACACGCTCAAGACGGGCGGTTTCGGCACCCTGCACGCGCTGGAGCTGGCGCGGCGCAAGAACGCGCGGATCGTCATCGCCTCCACCAGCGAGGTGTACGGCGACCCCTTGGAGCACCCCCAGCGCGAGACGTACTGGGGCAACGTCAACCCGGTCGGCCCGCGCAGCGTCTACGACGAGGCCAAGCGCTTCGGCGAGGCCATGACCTGCGCGTTCCGCGGCGAGTACGGCGTCGACACGGGGATCGTGCGCATCTTCAACACCTACGGCGCCCGGATGCGGCCCGACGACGGCCGGATGATCCCCACGTTCGTGCGGCAGGCGCGCGCGGGCGAGCCGCTGACCGTGCACGGCGACGGCGCGCAGACCCGGTCGCTGTGCCACGTGGACGACCTGGTGCGGGGCCTGCTGTCGATGGCGGAGTGCGACCACCCCGGTCCGGTGAACCTCGGCAACCCCGAGGAGGTCACCGTGCTCGAGGTGGCGCGCAAGGTCATCGAGCTGACCGGCAGCACGTCCACGATCGAGCACGTCGACGCGATGACCGACGACCCGCGCCGCCGCCGCCCGGACATCTCGCTGGCCCGGCGGGTGCTGTGCTGGCAGCCGGAGATCGGGTTGGACGAGGGGCTGCGGCGCTCGTTTGACCGGCACCTCGTCGGGTAGTCGGACGACACCGGTCCGCGACGGTCACCCCCGGGCGGAGGTCGCGCCGGGTGCGGTCCACACAGGAGTCGAGCGAAAGGGGAGAACCGTGCGGGTGCTCGGTGTCAACGCGGTCTTCCACGACCCCGCCGCCGCCCTCGTGGTGGACGGCGAGGTGGTGGCCGCCGCGGAAGAGGAACGCTTCTCCCGGCGCAAGCACGGCAAGCGGCCGGTGCCGTTCTCGGCGTGGGAACAGCCCGAGCAGGCCGCCCGCTGGTGCCTGGAGCACGCCGGGCTGACGCCGGCCGACCTCGACGCGGTCGCCTACTCCTACGACCCGGACCTGGTCGAGCCCAGCGACGTGCCGTGGGAGGACCTGCGCACCCAGTACGCCCGCCGCGCGCCGTACTTCCTGGCCACCGCGCTGCCGGGGTTGGACCCGGCGATCGTGCGGTTCGTGCCGCACCACGTGGCGCACGCCGCGTCGACGGGCTTGGCCGCGCCGTTCGACGGCGACTGCGCCGTGCTGGTCAACGACGGTCGCGGCGAGTGCCGCTCGCACCTGGCGGGCAGCTACCGCGACCACAGGCTGGAGACGTTGGCCGCCCAGCACCTGCCGCACTCCCTCGGCCTGCTCTACGAGGACCTGACCGAGCACCTCGGCTTCCTGCGCTCCAGCGACGAGTACAAGGTGATGGCCCTGGCCTCCTACGCCGAGCCCAAGCACCTGGACCTGCTGCGCGAGCACGTCCGGGCGACCGAGGACGGCGGGTTCGCGGTGACGCCGCTGGACTGGGCGACGCTGGCCAAGCGCCGCGACCCGGACGGCGAGGTGACGCGCGAGCACGCGGAGCTGGCGGCCAGCGTGCAGGTGCGCGTCGAGGAGGTGCTGCTGGACCTGGTCCGGTGGCTGCACGAGCGGACCGGGCAGAAGCGGCTGACCATGGCGGGCGGCGTGGCGCTCAACTGCGTGGCGAACACGCGGATCTTCGCCGAGGGGCCGTTCGACGAGGTGTGGGTGCAGCCGGCGGCCGGTGACGCGGGCACCGCGCTGGGTGCGGCGTTGCAGGTGGTCGCGGACGCGGGCGAGCCCGCGGGCGCGATGCCGGGCGCGGACCTGGGCCGGTCGTGGACCGACGCGCAGGTCGAGGACTACCTGCGCACCGCGAAGATCGCTTACGAGGAGCCTGCCGACGTGGCCGTCGCGGTGGCCGAGGCGTTGGCCGACGACCAGGTGGTCGCCTGGTTCCAGGGTCGCAGCGAGTACGGGCCGCGGGCGCTGGGCCGCCGGTCGCTGCTCGCGCACCCCGGGCGGGCGGAGAACCTGGAACGGCTCAACAACGTGAAGGGGCGCGAGCAGTTCCGGCCGATCGCGCCGATGGTGCTGGCCGACCGCGCGGCCGAGCTGTTCGAACGGGGGCCGTTGCCGAGCCCGTACATGCTCTTCGTGCACGACGTGCGCCCGGAGTGGCGTGACCGGATCCCGGCGGTGGTGCACGTGGACGGCACCGCGCGCGTGCAGACCGTCGACCCGGGCGCGGAGCCGCTGATGGCGCGGGTGATCCGTGAGTTCGACCGGCGCACGGGCGTGCCCGTGGTGGTGAACACGAGCCTGAACACGGCCGGGCGGCCGATGGTGGACGACCCGCGTGACGCGCTGGAGTGCTTCGGCTCGGCGCCGGTCGACCTGCTGGCGATCGGCCGGTTCGTGGTGCGGCGGCGGCCGTGAGCGTCGACTACGCGGTGGTGATCCCCACCGTGGGGCGGGACAGCCTGCGCGTCGTGCTCGACGCGCTGGAGCACGGTGTCGGCCCGCCGCCGCGCGAGATCATCGTGGTGGACGACCGGCCCGAGCCCGGACCGCTGCCGGCGACGCACTCGGCGCGCGTGCTGCGTTCCGGCGGTCGCGGCCCGGCCGCCGCGCGCAACGCCGGGTGGCGTGCCGCGTGCTGCGAGTGGGTGGCGTTCCTGGACGACGACGTGGTGCCGCCGCGTGACTGGAAGCTGCGGTTGGCCGAGGACCTGGGCGGGCTGGGGCTGGACGTCGGCGCGTCGCAGGCGCGGATCGTCGTGCCGCTGCCCGAGGACCGCAGGCCGACCGACTGGGAGCGCGGCACGGCGGGGCTGGCCGACGCGCGGTGGATCACCGCGGACATGGCGTACCGGCGGGCTGCTCTCGTGCACGCCGGCGGCTTCGACGAACGGTTCCCGCGCGCGTACCGGGAGGACGCCGAGTTGGCGTTGCGGGTGCAGGCGCGCGGGTACCGGATCGTGAACGGTGACCGCGTGACCACGCACCCGGTGCGGGAGGCGGGGTTCTTCGCCAGCCTGAAGCAGCAGCGGGGCAACGCGGACGACGCGCTGGTGCGGCGGTTGTTGGGGCCGCGGTGGCGTGAGCGGATCGGTGGCGCGCCCGGACGGCTGCCCTGGCACGCGGCGACCACGGGGGCCGGCGGGTTGGCACTCCTTTGTGGACTGCTCGGGTGGCGGAAGGCGGCGGTGGCGTTCGGCGGGGCGTGGGCGGGGTTGACCGGGTGGTTCGCCGCGCGTCGCATCGCGCCCGGGCCGCGGACCGGGGACGAGGTGGCGCGGATGGTCGTGACCAGCCTCGCGATCCCGCCCGCGGCGTGCTGGCACCGGCTGCGGGGCGAGGTGCGCCACCGGGCCGTGCCCGTGGTGGGAGGGCCGGGTCGGCGGGTCGTGCTGGTGGCCGACGCGCTGGGCCGGCTGCGTTCGCGGGTCGACCTGCGTGCGACGGCCCGTGCGGCCGGTGCGGCGGCTGGCGGGACGCGCGGGGCTGCGGCCTCGCCGCGCGGGGCCGGCACGGCAGGCGGGCGCCGGGCGGTAGGCAGGTCTGCGGAGGCGGCGCGCGGAGCCGGGACAGCCGGTGGGTCGGCGGCGGCCGGGGCGGGTGAGGCCGGCATCGAGCCCGGGTCCGGGACCGGGACGGTGCGGTCGTGAGGATCCTCGTGTTGCGCGCGCTCGGGCTCGGCGACCTGCTGACGGCCGTGCCGGCGCTGCGCGGGCTGCGGCGGGCGCACCCCGGCGCCGAGATCACCCTGGCCGCACCCGGCTGGCTGGCCGACGCGGTGGCCCGGATCGACGCGGTCGACCGGCTGCTGCCCACCGAAGGCCTCGTGCCCATCGACTACAGCTCACCGGACCTGGCGGTCAACCTGCACGGGCGCGGGCCGCAGAGCACCGAGCTGCTCCGCGCCACCCACCCCGCCCGGCTGATCACCCACGGCGTGCACGTGCCCTGGCCCCGGCACCAGCACGAGGTGCTGCGGTGGTGCCGGCTGCTGGCCCAGTTCGGCATCGCCTGCGACCCCGCCGACCTGCGCCTGCCGCCGCTGCCCCACCACGACGCGATCGTCGTGCACCCCGGCGCGAGCCACGCCGCCCGCCGTTGGCCCGCCGACCGGTTCGCGGCGGTGGCGCGGGCGTTGGGCCCGGACGTGGTGGTGACCGGCAGCCCGGCCGAGGAGCCGCTGATCCGCGCGGTCGCGCCGGGGCGGACGCGGATGGGGGACCTGGCCGGGCTGCTCGACCTGGTGGCCGGCGCGCGACTGGTCGTCTGCGGCGACACCGGCGTCGCCCACGTCGCCACCGCCTACGGCACGCCGTCCGTGGTGCTGTTCGGGCCCGTGCCACCGGCCGAGTGGGGTCCGAGGTCGGGGCCCCACCACGTGCTGTGGCACGGCACGACCGGCGACACGTTCGCCGACCGACCAGACCCGGGCCTGCTCGGGATCACCGTGGACGAGGTGTTGGACGCCGCACGATCGCTGCTGGGAGGTGGACCGTGGCCAGGATCGGCGTCATCGGCGCGGGCTATGTCGGGTTGACCACCGCCGCCTGCTTCGCGCGCCTCGGGCACACCGTGGTCTGCGCGGACGTGGACGAGGTGAAGGTCGCGGCGCTCGGCCGGGCCGAGGTCGGCGCGCACGAGCCGGGGCTCGCGGAGCTGGTCGCGGAGGGGTTGCGGGCCGGGCGGTTGCGGTTCGTGCTCGGCAACGCCGACGCCCTGTCCACGGTGGACTTCGTGTTCCTCTGCGTGCCGACGCCGACCGGCGCGGACGGCGCGGCCGACCTCGCCGCGGTGCACGCGGTGCTGCGCGAGGCGCGGGACGCGGTCCGGCCCGGCTGCGTCCTGGTGATCAAGTCGACCGTGCCCGCGGGAACCACCGAGCGGGTGGCGGAGCTGGTGGGCCGGCCGGACGTGCGAGTGGTGTCCAACCCGGAGTTCCTGCGCGAGGGGCACGCGGTGGACGACTTCCTGCGACCCCAGCGGGTCGTGGTCGGGTCGGCAGCGGAGGACGCGGCACGGCGGGTGGTCGCGCTGTACGCGGGCACCGGCGCGCCGGCGCTGGTCACCGGCAGCGCGAGCGCCGAGCTGGTGAAGTACGCGAGCAACTGCTTCCTGGCGATGAAGCTGTCCTACGTCAACAGCCTGGCCGAGCTGTGCGAGCGGGTCGGGGCGGACATCGGCGACGTGACCGAGGGCATGCGGCTGGACGACCGGATCGGCTCGGCGTTCCTGGAGCCGGGTCCCGGCTGGGGTGGTTCGTGCTTCCCCAAGGACACCAGGGCGCTGCTGTCCACGGCGGAGGACGCGCGGGTCGACTTCCCGCTCCTGCGCGCGACCATCGGCACGAACGGCCACCAGGCGCACCGCGTGGTCGGGTTGGTGCGCGAGGCGGTGGGCCGCGCGCTGGCCGGCGTGCGGCTCGGGCTGCTCGGGCTGACGTTCAAGGCGGGCACCGACGACCTGCGCGACTCCCCCGCCCTGGCCGTGGCCTCGCTGCTGGCCGCGGAGGGCGCGTGGCTGACCGGCTACGACCCGTGCGTCGCGGAGGACTGCGGCCCGGTGCGGGTGCTCGACTCGGCCGAGGCGGTGGCGGAGGGCGCGGACGGGCTGGTGGTGCTGACCGAGTGGCCCGAGTTCGCGGAGCTGGACTGGCCGAACCTGGCCGCCTCGATGGCCCGCCCGGTCATCGTGGACACCCGCAACCTGCTGCCGGTGGAGAAGGTGGCCGAGGCGGGGTTCCACCTGGTCTCGCTGGGCCGTCCGCACCCCTAGTAGGACCGGATCCGACCTACATCGTCACTACCGTCCCTCCTCGTGGAGAACCGCCACCCGGAACGAGGAGACGATCAAGTGAACGTTGTGCCCGACGGCTACCACACCGTGACGCCCTGGATCATCACCGCAGGCCGCACGGCCGAGCTGATCGACTTCACGGTCGCCGTCCTCGACGCCGTCGAACTGGGCCGCGTCGAGGTCGACGGGGTGATCGGCCACGCCGAGGTCCGCGTCGGCGACTCGGTGGTGATGATGTTCGACAAGCCGGGGTGGCCGGCCACCCCGGCGTTCCTGCGGCTCTACGTCGCCGACGACGCCGAGGTGCTGCGGCGCGCCGTGGCCCGCGGCTCGGTCGTGGTGACCGAGCCGACCGAGCTGTTCTGGGGCGACCGGGTGAGCCGCCTGCGCGACCCGTTCGGCAACCTGTGGTGGGTCCACCAGCGCGTCGCGGAGCCGACCCCGGACGAGCTCGCGGCCCGGATGGTCGACCCCGCGTTCGTCGCGGCGATGGAGTACGTCCAGAGCGCGGACTTCTCCCCCGTCGGCTGACGGCCTACCCGCGCGGGTCCCAGCGGAAGAAGCGGGCGGCCAGGGCGGTCGCGGCGACGGTCCACAGCGCCACGGACAGCGCCGCCGGGCCGATCTGGTCGGCCGGTCCGCCCCACGCCGCGCCGACCAGCGTGCCGAGGCCGGTGCCGGGCACCAGGAACACCGGCAGCTCCAAGTTGCCGTTGGACCCGATCAGGCCGCCGACGATCAGGGCGAAGAAGAACGGCGCCGTGGTGATCTGGGCGAGTTCCGCGGTGCCGGTGACACCGCTGGTGCACACCCCCGCCGCGCAGCTGAGCGCCACGCCGCCGACCATGGCGAGCACCAGCAGCTCGGGCCGGTCGGGCATCGGCGCGCCCGCCGCCACGCTGATCCCCAGCAGCACGAGCGCCTGCGCGAGGCCGAGCACCACCACCGGCAGCAGGACGCCGGTCAGCACGACGACGTCCGACGCCGCGCCCGTCCGCAGCCGCTTCAGGTAGAGGTCCTGCCTGCGGGCGGTCAAAGAGGTCGTCACCGTCACGTACACGGTGAACCCGAACGAGAACAGCAGTTGGAGCGTGACGACCATCGTCCAGCCGGCCTGCTCGCCGTCCATCGTCAGCGCGAAGTAGACACCCGCGGCCATCGGCATCAGCACGGCCAGCGCGGCGGCGGTCCGGTTGCGCAGCAGGAGCTTCAGCTCGGCCACGCCCAGTGCGGCGATCATGCGGCCACTACCTCCTTGCCCGTCCGGGCACTGTGGAACACGTCCTCCAGCGACGCGTGGTGCGCGCGGATCCGGCCCAACCGCAGGCCCTCCCGCCGCGCCCACGCCAACAGCTCCGCCATGTCGTCCTGCAACTCGCCCGTGCGCACCTCGACCCGGCCGGTCGGCCGGTGCACCACGTCACCGGACAGCATCGGCAGCGCGCCCACGTCGAGCTGGTCCGGCAGGTCGAACTCGATGCGGGCCGGCTGGGCGGCGAGCACGTCCACCAGCGCGCCGGACACCGCGACCAGGCCCTCGTGCAGGATCGCGAGCCGGTGCGCGAGCGACTCGGCCTCCTCCAGGTAGTGCGTGGTCAGCACCACGGTCGTGCCCTCGGCCAGCAGTCCGCGCACGACCTCCCACGTCCGCTGCCGCGACTCGGGGTCCAACCCGGTCGTCGGCTCGTCCAGGAACAGCAGCTCCGGCCGGCCGAGCACGGCCAGCGCCAGGTCGAGCCGCCGCCGCTCACCGCCGGAGAGCTGCTTGATCCGCACGTCGCGCCGGTGCGCCAGGTCCAGCCGCTCCAGCACGTCCTCGGTGGCGCGCCGACCGCTCGTGACGCCCCACAGCGCCACCATCTCGCGCGCGGTCAGGTCGGCCGGGAACCCGCTGTCCTGCAACATGATCCCGGTGCGCGAGCGCAGCGCCGCGCGTTCGCGGAACGGGTCGAGCCCCAGCACCCGCACGGTGCCGCCGAACGGGGCGCGCAGCCCCTCCAACGTCTCCATGGTCGTGGTCTTGCCCGCGCCGTTGGTGCCCAAGAGCGCGAACAGCTCACCGCGCCGCACCTCGAAGTCCAACCCTCGCACGGCTTCGAAGTCACCGTAGCGGCACCTGAGGTCCGCCACGTCGATCACCGTTTCTCCCATGGCCACCATCGTGGTCGCGGGCCTGCGCCGCACCCAGTGCCGTCGCGCACCGGTCCCTGTGACAGATGTCAGCAGACAGGGGTGCGATCCGACTCGTAGATTCGTCGGTGTGACTCCCTTGAACGGGCTCCGCCGCTACACGTGGTGGACCGTCGTGACCGGCGGCGTGGTGGTCGGCCTGGGCACGGTGGCCGACCTGTTCGCGCACGACTACGGCGCGCTGACGTCGGTGCTGCTGGCGGCGGCCGTGGCCCTGGTGATCGTCCAGCACGTCCGGTACATGCGCCACGCGATGGTCGGGCTGGGCCGCGGCGACGGCCCGCCGTGGGAGCACGCGGCGACGTTCGCGGTGGCGCTGGTGGCGTGGGCGGTGACCAGCGGCGCCCACGGCTTCATGCCCGTCTGGGCCGTGATGCCCGCCCTGGTGGTCGCGCACGTGGGCGCGATCCTGCCGGCCCGCCGCCGGTGGCCGGTGGTGGCGCTGATGGCGGTGCTCTCCGTCGCGACGGGCGGGCTGTTCGGCGGTGAGGACGCCGGTCCGGCGATGCTCATGGCCGGGGTCATGGTCGTCGCGCTGGTGTTCGCCGACCTGGCCCAGCTGTGGATGTGGGACCTGGCGGTGAAGCAGGAGCAGAGCCGCAAGACCGCCGAGGCGCTGGCCGTGGCCGAGGAGCGGCTGAGGTTCGCCGCCGACCTGCACGACGTCCAGGGCCACCACCTGCAGGCCATCGCGTTGAAGGGCGAGCTGGCGCAGCGGCTGATCGGCCGGGACGACGAGCTGGCCAGGCAGCACGCGGGCGAGGTGGCGGAGCTGGCGCGGACGGCGCTGAAGGAGACCCGCGAGGTGGTGCAGGGCTACCGGCGGGCGAGCCTGGGCACGGAGATCACGAACGCGGTGGGCGTGCTGCGGGCGGCGGGCATCGAGACGACGGTCGAGGGCGACGCGGCGGGCGTGCCGCCGCCGTTGCAGCCGCTGTTCGGGGCGCTGGTGCGGGAGGGCACGACGAACGTGCTGCGGCACAGCCGGGCGCGGCACTGCGCGGTGCTGATCGAGGTCCTCGACGGCCAGGTGTGCGTGCGGCTGCGCAACGACGGCGTGCCGGCCGATTTCGCGGGCGCGGGCGACGTGGGCGAGGGCGGCGCGGGGCTGGCCGGGTTGCGCGAGCGGTTCGCCACCGTCGGCGGGCGGGTCGACGTCGGTCCGGCGGGCGCCGACGGGTTCGAGCTGGTCGGCAAGGCGGGGGTGGGCCGGTGATCCGCGTGGTGCTGGCCGACGACGAGGACCTGATCCGGGGCGCGCTGGCGGCGTTGCTGGAGCTGGAGGACGACATCTCGGTGGTCGCGCAGGCCAGCGACGGTGACGCGGCGGTCGCGGCGGTGCGGGCGCACCGGCCCGACATCGCGGTGTTCGACCTGGAGATGCCGCGGCGGGACGGCGTGCTCGCGGCCGAGGCGGTGCGCGGGCTGGAGGGCGTCGCGGTGGTGATCGTGACGCGGCACGCGCGGCCGGGCGTGCTGCGGCGGGCGTTGAGCGCGGGTGTGCGCGGGTTCGTGCCCAAGACGACGCCGGCCGCGCAGCTCGCCTCGATCCTGCGCGACGTGCACGCGGGCCGGCGCTACGTGGACTCCGAGATCGCCGCCGCCGCGCTGACCGAGGGCGCGTGCCCGTTGACCGCGCGGGAGCTGGACGTGCTGCGGTACGCGCTCCGGGGCGGCACGGTGGCCACCATCGCCGGTGAGGCCCACCTGGCGGCGGGCACGGTGCGCAACTACCTGTCGTCGGCGATGACGAAGCTCGGCGTCGACACCCGCTACGAGGCCGCCCGGCTCGCCTGGGACGAGGGCTGGATCTGAGCCTGCCCGAGGTGCACGACCTTCACCGTCGTCATCTCGTCGAGCAGCTCGGGACCGTAGCCGAACCCAGTGCCGGACAGCCGGCGCGGCTGGGCGGCGCCGCCGGGAGCACCGCCGAACACCGCGTTGACCTTCACCGTGCCGACGGGCAGCGCCCGCCACGCGTGCTGCGCGTTGGCCATCGACCCGGTGAGCACGGTCGCGGCCAGGCCGTGCTCGTCCACGCACGCCTCGGCCAGGCCCTCCTCGAACGACGGCACCACGCGCACGGGCGCGACCGGCCCGAACGTCTCCTCCCTCATCACGCGCATGTCGGGCGTGCAGCGGTCGAGCACGGTGGCCGGGTAGTACGCGCCCTCGCGGTCCGGGACCTCGCCGCCGACCAGCGGTTGCGCGCCGTCCGCCACCGCCTCGGCGACGTGCGCGTGCACGTGCTCCCTCAGCCGGAGGTCCACCAGGGGCTGCGGGTCGGCGTTCCACCGTCGGGCTTCCTCGCACAGCGCGGCCAGGAACCCCTCGGCCACGGCCTGGTGCACGAAGATCCGCTCCACGGACGTGCACAGCTGGCCGGCGTTGGTGAACGCGCCGATCGCGGCCTGTTCGGCGGCCCAGACCGGGTCCACGTCGGCGTCGACCAGCAGCGGGTCGTTGCCGCCGTTCTCCAGCAGCGCCTTCGCGCCGGTCCGGGCGCACGCGGCGGCGATCGAGCGGCCGGTGGCCGTGCCGCCGACGTGCGCGACGACGTCCACGTGCGGTGACGCGGCCAGCGCCGCGCCCACCGAGGCGTCGCCGGTGAGGCTCTGGAGCACGCCCGGCGGGAAGTGGTCGACCATGAGCTGCGCGAGCAGCACGCCGGTGTGCGGGCAGCGTTCGCTCGGCTTGTGCACGACGGTGTTGCCGGTCACCAGGGCCGCGCCGAGCAGGCCGCAGGACACCGCGACCGGGTCGTTCCACGGTGTCAGCGCGACGACCACGCCACGCGGTCCGGGGATCATGAAGTCGGCCGCGTCGTGCGAGCCCTGGAGCGACCGGCCGCGGTGGACCGGGCCCAGCTCGGCGTACTGCTCCAACGTGGACACACCGGCCAGCACACCCTCCCGGGCGGACGTGAAGGGGCGGCCGGTCTCGGAGCGCAGGACGTTCGCCAGGTCCGTCGCGTGCTCCCGGATCGCCTGCGCGGCGGCTTTCAGGGCGGTTCCCCGTTCGGCGGCGGGCGTGGCCGCCCAGCCGGGTTGCGCCTCGCGCGCGGTGAGCACCGAGCCGGCGACGTCCTCGTCCGTGGCGGTGGGCAGCCAGCCGATCAGCTGACCGTCGACCGGGCTGTGGACGTCGAGTGCGTCGACACGCATGTCCGTCATGGCCTCCGGGTACCCCGGTGGCCGAGGTGAAACCCGAGGCGAAGCCCCGAGGAGGAGAGCCATGCCCGGACGTGAGGAGTTGCCGAGCACGATCGCCCGGTCGCCGAAGAAGGCGCAGCGGACGTGGATCAAGGCGCACGACTCGGCGGTGCAGACGTACGGCGAGGGCCAGCGCTCGCACCGGACCGCGTTCGCCGCGTTGAAGCACTCGTTCGAGAAGGTCGGCGACCACTGGGAGCCCAAGGACCGCAAGGGCCCGTCCGACAAGCAGGCCGCGCGCAGCACGCCGAAGCAGGGCCGGACGGCGGGCGGCGTGGACGCCAACGCCAGCAAGCAGCACCTCTACGACCTGGCCAAGAAGCTGGACGTGCCGGGCCGGTCGAGCATGACCAAGCAGCAGCTGGTGGAGGCGATCGGCAAGGCGAACAACCGCAAGACCGCCAAGGCCCGCTCGTAGCCCGGGACCCCGTCGCAGCCCGGTCGCGGCCCCGCCGGTCGCGGCCCTCGGCAGTCGCGGCCCTCGCCGGTCGCAGCCCGGTCGCGGCCCCGTCCGGGACGCCGGTCGTAGTATCGGCGGATGGGATTCCGGATGCCGTGGGCCGCGATCGCGCGACTCGGTCAGGCCCACTGGTTCTTCGGCAACGTCTACGAGGCCGTGGTGGACGTCCCCCGGCTCCTCGCGGACGCCCGGCCGAACCGGGCGCCGGGGCTCCTGGCGGCCGGGAGCCCGGTCCGGTACTACATGCCGGCGGCGCCCGTGACGCTCGCGGCCACGGCGGTCGCCCTGGCCCGCTCCGGCGGTGACCGGCGGGACGTCGCCACGGCGGCGGCCGGCACGCTGGTGGCCGCCGCGCTCACCGTCTACCTGGTCCGGACCGTCAACCTGCGCCTGCTGCGCGACACCGAACCGCTGACCGACGACGACCGCCGCCGCCTGACGACCACCTGGCACCGCGGCAACCTGCTGCGCCTGCTGGCCCTGGCCGTCGCCGCCTCCGCCACGCGCCGCGCCACCCGGCGCTCCGACCGGCCCGCCCGCTTCGACCAGCCCGGCTAGGGCTGCGACCAGCTCCGGTCGGTGAGGAGCTGGCTCGCCTGCGGGCCCATCAACGTCATGCCGCCGTCCACCACGAACGACGCGCCCGTCACGTACCCGGCTGCCGGTGTCGCGAGGAACGCCACCACGGCGGCCACCTCGCCGGCGTGCCCCGGACGTCCCAGCGGCACGCCCGGTCGGGGTTCGGTGCGCGGGTCGACGTCGGCCTGACCCGTCATCGGCGTGGAGATCTCGCCGGGCGCGACCGAGTTCACCGTGATGGCGTGCTCGGCCAGCTCCAGGGCCAGCACCTTGGTCAACGCCCCGAGCCCGGCCTTGGCCGCGCAGTACGGCGCCGCGCCCACCCGCGGCTGGTGCTCGTGGACGCTGGTGATGTTGATGATCCGACCGCCCCGACCCGCCTTGATCATGTGCTTGGCGGCGCGCTGCGCGCACAGGAACGCGCCGTCGAGGTCGACCGACAGCACACCGCGCCAGGTGTCGAAGTCCATGTCCATGGCCTTCTGCGCGGTCCCGGTGCCGGCGCAGTTCACCAGCACGTCGATCCCGCCCAGCTCGGCGGCCAGGTCGTCGACCACGGACGCGGCGGTCGGCAGGTCGGTCAGGTCGAGCCGCCGCACGGCCGCCTGGACGCCCTTCTCCCGGACCTCCCGGGCGGTGGCCGAGGCGCCGTCGGCGTCGGAGTGGAACGTGATGCCGACGTCGACCCCGCCGCCCGCCAGCGCGACCGCCACGGCCTTGCCGATGCCGGAGTCCGACCCGGTCACGACCGCGCGCTGGGGCGCGCCCGCCCGGTCCTGCGGAAGTGGTGCGCTCATGGGCTGCGGGTACCCGGGGCGGTGTTTGCCACACGCCGTGCCGGGAACCCGAGGCTCGATCGCGAGCCCCCGCGAGCCCACCCGCGAGGTCACGTCGGTCCTTCGCGGCCCCCCGCGAGGTCGCGTCGGGGGGGGGGGGGGGGATGTGGGCGGGGGGGCCCGGGTTTTTGGGGGGGGGTAGGGGGGGGGGCA